>JBOGDU010000244.1:0-7600 GCA_050743145.1 Jiangellaceae bacterium
CCCGACTCGCGAGCGTTGCCGTAGATCTCCGCGGAGGAGCGGATCGCGGGCAGCATCGGCAACGGGACGCCCATCTCGGCGCAGATGCCCTCGTCCCACGCCAGCGTGCGCAGGTCCATGAGCATTGTGCGGGAGGCGTTGGTGACGTCCGTGACGTGTACGCCACCGTCCGGGCCGCCGGTGAGCTGCCAGAGCAGGTAGGTGTCCATCGTGCCGAACAGCAGGTCCCCGCGGCTTGCGGCGTCCCGGGCGCCGTCCACCTCGTCGAGGATCCATGCCGCCTTGGGGCCGGCGAAGTACGTGGCCAGCGGCAGGCCGGTCGTGGAGCGGAATCGATCCACGCCACCGTTCGCGGCCAGCCGGTCACAGATGCGCTGTGTTCTGGTGTCCTGCCAGACGATCGCCGGGTGGATCGGTTTCCCGGTCGACCGCTCCCAGACGACAGTCGTCTCCCGCTGGTTGGTGATGCCGATGGCGACGACGTCGCCGGGTTCGGCGTCAGCCCTGGCCAGCGCGGCGGCGACGACCTGGCGGGTGTTGTGCCAGATCTCGTTCGCATCGTGCTCGACCCACCCGGGACGCGGCAGATGCTGGGTGTGCTCGACCTGGTGGGAGGCGGCTGGTCGGCCGTCGTGGCCGACCAGCAGGCAGCGGGTGCTCGTCGTGCCCTGGTCGATCGCGGCGACGTACCTGTCCATCCCCGGCCCCTCCGGCGCGGCGCTCTGCGTCCGCCAGCCTATGAGGTCGCCGGCCGGTCGGGGGACGATCAACCCTCTAGGGTGCTGATGTGCGCGCCCGTGACCTGGCCGAGCAGTTCCCCGTGGTCCACCTCGACACTCCTGCTCTGGAGGCGAGCCGGCTGCTGGTGGAGCAGAGCCTGCCCGGCCTCGTCGTCGTCGACCGCGACGGCCTGCCGTTGGTCATCCTGCCCGGTTCCCAGGTGCTGCGGTTCGCCCTGCCCGAGTACGTGGAGGAGGACCGCACGCTCGCCGCTGTCTACAGCGAGAGCGACGCGGACGCCTTCTGCCAGGAACTGCGCGGCCGCACGGTAGAGGAGCTCATGCCCTCACGCCAGTTCCTGCCGAAGAAGGCCTCCGACCGGCCCATCGTCGCACCCGACGCCAACCTCATGGAGGTCGCCGCCGTCATGGCCGAACAGCACTCACCTGTCGTGGCCGTCGTCGACGACGGCGAGATCGTCGGCGTGATCACCGTCCACCGGCTGCTCGGCGCGGCGCTGCCGCGATGACGGGGCTGGCTGCCGCAGCCCTCGTCGCGGGTGAGACCACCAACGGAGACGAGCATTCGGCAAGCACCGCCGTGGTCGTGCTGGCAGTGGCCGTCTTCGTCGGCGCCTACGTGTTCATCGCGACCGAGTGGGTCCACCGCGTCGCGGCCGCGCTCGGCGGCGCCGCCGTCATGGTGGTCATCGGCGCCACCGACGCCGAGGCCGCGTTCTTCAGCGAGGAAACCGGGATCGACTGGCAGGTCATCTTCCTGCTTCTCGGGATGATGATCATCGTCGGGGTCGTCAAGCAGACCGGGGTGTTCGAGTACCTCGCGATCTGGGCGGCGAAGAAGGCGAAAGGCCGGCCGTACGCGATCCTCGCCATGCTGTGCACGATCACGGCAGTCGCCTCCGCACTGCTCGACAACGTCACCACGGTGCTGCTGGTGGCACCGGTGACGCTGCTGGTGTGCGACCGGATCGGCGTCAGGCCCGAGGGGTTCCTCATCGCCGAGGTGCTGGCCAGCAACATCGGCGGCACGGCGACCCTGATCGGCGACCCGCCCAACATCATCATCGCCAGCCGGGCGGACTTGTCGTTCAACGACTTCCTCCTCAACCTGGCGCCATTCATAGTGGTGGCGTTCGTCGTCTTCCTCGTGCTGGCCCGGTGGCTGTTCCGCCGCTCGTTCACCTACCACCCGGAACGCGTCCAAGCCCTCATGGCGATGGACGAGCGGCGGGCAATCCGCGATCCCGGCCTGCTCCGCCGGAGCATGGTGGTCCTCGGGCTGGTCATGCTCGGATTCGTCCTCCACTCGGCCCTCCACCTCGAACCCAGCATCATCGCCCTGCTCGGGGCCGGGCTCCTCGTCGTCGTGTCGCGGACGTCGAGCGCCGAGTTCCTCGAGGAGGTCGAGTGGCCGACGCTCGTCTTCTTCATGGGCCTGTTCGTGATGGTCGGCGCCCTGGTCAACGTCGGCGTCATCGGTGCGCTCGGGGAGGCCGCCATCGAGGCCGTGGGCGACGACTACTTCCGGGCCGCGACAGGGCTGCTCTTCGGCTCCGCGGTCCTGTCCGGGATCGTCGACAACATCCCCTACGTCGCGAGCATGGCGCCGCTGGTCAGCGACCTGGTCGAGGCGGGCGGAGGGGCCCCCGGAGCCGAGGCCCTCTGGTGGGCCCTCGCCCTCGGCGCCGACCTCGGCGGCAACGCCACGGCGGTGGGTGCCAGCGCGAACGTGGTCGTCATCGGCATCGCGGCCCGCAACGGCTACCCGATCTCGTTCTGGCACTTCACCCGGTACGGCCTGGTCGTCACCGCGGTGACCGTCCTGCTGGCCTGGCCCTATCTCTTCTTCCGGTACTACGCGTTCGGCTGACGCAACCGGGACCTCGGCCACGCCCGGAGGGCTAGAGTCCCACCACGGGAAGGTCCGAAACCCGAGGAGATCGCGCATGGCGACCAGGCCGACGGTCACGCCCTCCGAAGCCGACGCCTCGATCGGTGAGCTCGTCGCCGGTATCCAGCAGGACCTCACCGCTCTGGTGCGCGGCGAGATCGACCTCGTCAAAGCCGAACTGCGCGAGAGTGCCACCCGGGCCGGCCTCGGCGCGGGCCTGATAGCCGCGGCGGCCTTCCTGATCCTGCTCGCCACAGTCCTCGTCTCGATCGCGCTCGCGTACGCGTTGGTCGCGCTGGGCCTGCACCCCGGCTGGGCGTTCCTCATCGTCGCCGGCTTCTACCTCCTGCTGGCCGCGGTCCTCGGCCTACTGGCGCGCGGCCGGCTTGCCCGCGTGCAGGCGCCCGTACGCGCCAGGCGTGTCGCCACCCAGGTGGGGCAGGCGCTTCGGCGCAACTCTCGCGCGTGAACGGCAACGGCTCCCTGGCCGACACCGTCGACGTCCCCGGCCCCTGGGAGCACCGGCATGTCGCCGCGAACGGAGCGCGCTTCCATGTCGCGACGATGGGCGATGGCCCGTTGGTCCTCCTCCTCCACGGGTTTCCGGAGTTCTGGTGGGCATGGCGCCACCAGCTGCCGTCGTTGGCCGCGGCCGGCTGGCGGACGGCTGCGATGGACCTGCGGGGGTACGGCGGCAGCGACAAGACGCCGCGGGGCTACGACCCGGCGACATTGACCGCCGACGTCACCGGTGTGGTGCGCTCGCTCGGGGAGCGGCAGGCCGTTCTCGTCGGGCACGGGTGGGGTGCCTACGTCGCGTGGGCCGCCGCAGTCATGCGACCGGCACACGTGGCCGCCCTCGCGACGCTGTCCATGCCTCACCCGCTGGAGCTGCGCCGCTACCTGCTGCGGGGGCGCCGCCAAGCCGGTCACCTGCTCGGGGTCCAGGCACCCGCCGTACCCGAACGCCGCCTGGTCGCGGACGACGCCGCCTACGTCGAGACGCTCTTGCGGCGGTGGGTGGGCAACGGCTCGGCCTTTCCCGACCCCGAGGCCGCCGCCCGGTACCGGGCGGCGATGCGGCTGTGGCCCGCGCCGCACTGCGCATTGGAGTACCACCGGTGGGCCGTGCGTTCCCTGGCCCGGGCCGACGGGCGTCGCTTCGCCCTGCGAATGCAGGAGCCGATCACAGTCCCCGTGCTGCAGATCCACGGCGGCGCCGACCGGACGGTGATCCCGCGTGCTGCTGTGCGGTCCGGCCGCCATGTCACAGGGCCCCACCGGTGGGTCCAGCTCGAGGGCGTCGGCCATTTCCCGCACGAAGAGGCACCCGCGCGGGTGACCTCCGAGCTGGTCGACTGGCTGAGCCGGCCGGCCGCCGGCCGCTGATCACGACAGCGGCCGGTCAGATGCACGTTGCGGTGGAGACAGGCTCGAGCGCCGTCGGTGCCGCGTCGAGCGCCGTCTCGAGCTCATCGACAGCCAACGCGTATCCGGTTTCGGGATCGGTGAGCGACGCGGCGAACATGACGCCGTACACCTGGCCGTCGGCTGCGACGAGCGGCCCCCCGGAGTTGCCCGGGCGAACCGTCCCCCGGATCGAGACAACCTCCCGGTTCACCGTGCCGTCGCCGTAGATGTCGCGCCCCAGCAGCGCGTGCTCGCCGCGCACACGCACCGGTTCGGTGCTGAGCGGGCCGTTGTCCGGATAGCCGACGACCGCGGCGTCGGCCCCGCTCGCGACGTCGTCGCGGAACGTGAGCATCGGACGATCGAGGCCCGGCACGGCGAGCACGGCGACGTCGGTGTCCGGGTCGAACAGCACCACCTGGGCTTCCAGCGGGTCTCCGTCCGGCACGGTCACCACCGGTGCTGCGACCCCGGCCACGACATGCGCGTTTGTCATCACCCGCTCGGGTGCCACGACGAAGCCGGTGCCCTCGACGACCCGGTCGCACGACGGAGCCCGTCCCACGATCTTGACCACGCTCGCCGAGGCGGTCCGGATCTCCGGGTCGCGGCTCAGCGCGGCGCTGGGCGCGTCGACCCCGACGATCGGCTCGGGCACCCACGGGCCGACGACTTCCGGGAACCTGCCCGCGGCGACGACCGACTCGAACGCGTCGCGGAGCCCGTCGGGCGAGACGGGCACGACGGTGTCGACAGCCCGGAGGATCTTCGACTCCCGCACCGCCGCCGAGGCTTGCGGGATCGCCGCCGACGAGATGGCGAGTCCCACGGCCCACGCGGCCAGCAGGAGGCCGACGACGCCCAGCACCGCACCGCCGGCAGCGTCGAAGCGGTGCGCGGGCTCCGAGGAGACGCGGGCGCGAAGCAACCCCCCCAGCCACGCCAGCAACCCCTGGCCGAGCGCCGCGACGATCAGCACGATGAAGACTGCCAGTACCGAAACACCCAGCCCCGGTTCAAGGTCGCCGAGCACGACCGGAGCGAGCAGCAATCCGCCGACGGCGCCGCCGATGAAGCCGGCGAACGAGAGCAACCCCACGAGGAATCCGTGACTCCATCCGGTGTATGCGACGACGACGACCATCACGATGACGAGCCAGTCGACGACGTTCAGCCCGAGAATCACCGGCGCTCCACTCGCTCGGCCAGAGGCAGGGGCTCCACCCGGCCACGGTCCCATGGGCGGGCCAGGCCTGCGACGTCGAGCAGCCAGCCCAGGATCCCCGCAGTGAAGCCCCATACGAGAAGGCCGCCGACCCGGAACGCCGGGCCGGTGTAGCCGCTGGGATGGCGCACGCGCAACCGGTTGGCCGGCTCGACCAGGTCGACGAGCGGCACCCGGTGGACCGAGGCGACCTCGGCCTCGTCGACGACGCCCACCGGCGACGGCTCACTCCACCACGCCAGGACCGGCGTGACGGCGTAGCCGCCGGCCGGCAGCCACAACTGGGGAAGCGTGGCCAGCACGTCGACGCCTGCGGGGTCGAGGCCGGTCTCCTCCTCTGCTTCCCGCAGGGCGGCTGCCACCGGACCGTCGTCACCTGGATCGATGACACCGCCCGGGAAGGCAGGGGTACCCGCGTGGTTGCGCAGACCGTAGGCACGCTCGATGAGAAGTACGTCGGACCCGGCGGCAGACTCGCCGAACAGAGCAAGCACCGCCGACGCGCGACCTGCGCCCGGCGTGGGCGGAGAGTACCGGGTCAGCTGTTCCACCCTGTCCTCGTCGACGGCGTCGACGATCGCGCGCAGCCACGGCGGCAGCGGCGCGGCGAGGCTCACTCAGGCCCTCGGAGCAGTGTGGCGGCAACCGACGGGTCGGTCGGTCCCTCTCCGTACGACGGGCACAGCCGAGACAGGGGGCAGGCGCCGCAGGCCGGCCGGCGGGAGTGGCAGCACCGGCGGCCGTGCCAGATCAGCCGGTGCGAAAGGATGGTCCACTCCCTCTTCGGGAACAGCGCGGCGACATCGGACTCGACCTTCTCGGCCTCGGTGTTGATGGTCCAACCGAACCGACGGGCCAGCCGACCGAAATGCGTGTCGACGGTGAGCCCGGGCACGCCGAAGGCGTTGCCGAGGACGACGTTCGCGGTCTTGCGCCCGACGCCGGGCAACGTGACGAGGTCCTTCAGCCGGCCCGGAACCTCGCCGCCGAACCGCTCGACAATCGCCTGTGACAGCCCCATGATCGCCTGGGTCTTCGCGCGGAAGAAGCCGGTCGACTGGATGACGGACTCGACGTCCTCGCGGTCGGCGGCGGCGAGGTCCGCCGGAGTCGGGTACTTCGCGAACAGCGTCGGCGTCACCATGTTGACGCGGACGTCGGTGGTCTGCGCCGACAGGACGGTCGCGACGAGGAGCTCGAACGGCGAGGTGAAGTCGAGCTCGCAGTGTGCGTCGGGGTAGGTCAGCGCCAGCTCTCGGTTGATCCGGCGGGCGCGACGGACCAGGGCGAGCGGGGTCTCCGGGACGGCGGTGCGCACCGGCCCAGCCTAAGAGGTCGTGCGGCCGACCGGCTCCGGCGGCGGTGTGGATTCCCGTTCGCCGGCACGCCGCATCCGCCATGATGAGCGGGCACACTGTGACGTACGACACTCGGCGAGGGTCGGTCGGGCAACGCGGCCCGGTGATGGCCGGATCGCGAGGAGGCTTGCGTGGACGACGTGTTGCGCACCGCACCGCTGTTCCGGGAGCTGGACGACGAGGCCGCGTCGGCGCTGCGGGCTTCGATGAGCGAGGTGTCCCTCGACCGTGGAGAGGTGCTCTTCCACGAGGGTGACGAGGGCGACAGCGTGTACGTCGTCATCCGCGGCAAGATCAAGCTCGGCCGCACCGCTCCCGACGGTCGCGAGAACCTGCTGGCGCTGCTCGGGCCGGGGCAGATGTTCGGCGAGCTGTCGCTGTTCGACCCGGGGCCACGGTCCGCCACCGTCACCGCCGTTACCGACACCACGCTGCTCGGGCTCGGCCACACCGACCTCCTGCCGTGGCTGACCGGCCGGCCAGAGGTCGCCCGCGGGCTCCTGCTCCAGTTCGCGCAGCGTCTGCGGCGATCTAACGACACGCTGGCCGACCTGGTGTTCTCCGACGTCCCCGGGCGCGTCGCCAAGCAGTTGCTCGACCTGTCCGGCCGCTTCGGCGTCCAGTCCGAGGAAGGTGTCCGCGTGGTCCACGACCTCACCCAGGAGGAGTTGGCGCAACTGGTCGGGGCCTCACGCGAGACCGTCAACAAGGCCCTCGCCGACTTTGCCGGACGCGGCTGGCTGCGCCTCGAGCAGCGCTCCGTCGTCCTGCTCGACATCGAGCGCCTGCGCCGCCGCGCTCGCTGACGCCGCCGACAAGCCCGCAGCTGCCATCCGCCTGCCGTTGATCACAGTGAGAGGCTGCGGCTGCGATCGTGGGTGTGGTTGACCCTGTTGATCACTGGCCGGTGGTGCCTTGTTACCAACACGCGCGTAAGTAGGTCGACTTTGATCTCGTTTCTGGGACAATGCGGGTG
>JBOGDU010000245.1:0-14433 GCA_050743145.1 Jiangellaceae bacterium
GTCGTACCCCCAGACCTCCTGCAGGAGTTGGGCCCGCGTGAACACCCGGCCGGGGTGCTGGGCGAGGAACTTGAGCAGCTCGAACTCCTTGTAGGTGAGGTCGAGCTGCCGGCCCGACACCCGGGCGGTGTAGGTCGCCTCGTCGACCACGAGGTCGCCGGAGCGGATCTCGTCCGGTACGTCGTCCGCGGCGCTCGCGGCGGCGAGCCGACCCTGGGCCAGGCGCAACCGCGCCTCGACCTCGGCCGGGCCGGCGGTGTCGAGGAGAACGTCGTCGAGGCCCCAGTCGGCAGTGACGGCGGCGAGCCCGCCCTCGGTCACCACCGCCATCAGCGGGACGTCCACACCGGTCGTGCGGATGAGTCGGGTCAGCCCGCGCGCGTTGCCGAGATCGCGTCGCGCGTCGACGAGGACCGCGTCGCTCACGGGCGCGTCGAGCAGCGCAGCGGCTTCGGCGGGAACCACGCGGACGTCGTGCACGAGCAGGCCGAGGGCCGGGAGCACTTCAGCCGACGGACGCAGAGCATTGGTCAGCAGGAGGATGGTCGAGCCCATGCGGCCTCCTCTCGCCGGGAACACGACAGGACCCGGAGGCAGCACTGCCCGGGTCCACACTTGGCAGGATAGTGCACGTGCCCGGGACCCAGTTCCGTTCCGCGCCCGCGAGTCGCGACGGCGCGGGCTTCCGGCGGCGCCTGCAGGCCGACGACGGCGTCCTCGTCATGGCCGAGCACCTGCCGCCGTCCCGGGGATCCCGCGACCTCGCCATCGTCGTCGTTCACGGCTTTGCGCTGCACTCACGGCACCCGCGGCTGCGTCGCGTCGCGGCGTGGCTGCGCGACCCGGCCGGGCTCGTTCTCATCGACCTCCGTGGCCACGGCGGCTCCGGTGGCGTGTCCACGCTGGGATGGGAAGAGGTCCGTGACGTCGAGGCCGCCGTCGGCTGGGCGCGTTCGCTCCGGTACTCCCGGGTGGCGACGCTCGGGTTCTCGCTCGGCTCCGCCGTGGTGCTCCGGCACGCCGCGCTGTACGGAGACGTCGATGCCGTCGCCGCGGTGAGCGGCCCCGGTCAGTGGTACTACCGCGGCTCGTCACGCATGAGGACGCTGCACCGGCTGGTGCTCAACCCACCGGGCCGGGCGGCCATCCGGCTCGCCCGCGGCACCCGCGTCACACCAGACGAATGGACCGAGCCGTACCCGCTGGATCCGGTGGCGTCCGCGGCGGAGATCCAGGCGCCTCTACTGGTGGTGCACGGCGATCTGGACGACTACTTCCCGACCGAGCACGCCCGACGGGTCGCCGAGGCCGCGGGCGACCGCGGGACGCTGTGGCTCGTACCGGGGTTCGGACACGCGGAGGGCGCGGTCGACCGGCCGTTGGTTCGGCGCATCGGTGCCTGGCTGGAGGCACAGTGCCCACGGTGACGCTGCGGTACTGGGCGTCGCTGCGAGCGGCCGCCGGGTCGACCGAGGAGTCGGTGGAGGCCGATACGCTCGCGGACGCGCTCGCGGCGGCGCGGGCCCGCCATGCCGACGCGCCTCGGTTCGCGGCCGTCCTCTCCGTGTGCTCGGCGGTCGTCGACGGGGCGCCGGCAGGCCTGCGGGACCAGGCGCAGATCGGACTGACCGATGGTTCCGTTGTCGAGTTGTTGCCACCGTTCGCCGGGGGGTAGCCATCTCCTCTGGGAAGATCCACCCGTGCAACCACTGATGACCGTGGGCCTCGTGGCCGTCATGGCCGTGGCGGCTGTTGCAGGCCGCCCGCTGCTCGCCGCCGCGGTGATCATCGTGCAGGCGCAGTTCACCCTCGGCGGCGTGCGCTCGTCGAGCGTGCACGAGGCACGCCCGGCCGGCTGGCTTGCCCTCGCGGTGGCGGTGGCGGCCTCGGTCTGGACCGTTGCCGACGGCACTGCGAGCATGCGTCCCGTGGCAGCATTGCTCGGCCCCGCGCTGCTTGCGGGCGTGGCGATCCAGCTCGTGCGGCGCGACGGCCGTCCGGGTCTGACCGCGTCGCTGACGCTGACGGTCGCCGCGTGTGCGCTGGGCGTCCTGCCGGTGGCCTGGATCGCCCTGCGGTCTGCGGACAGCGGCGTCTACGCCATCGGGCTCGGGCTACTCGGCGTGGGGGCCGTCGGGCTGGCCGAGGGATTGCCCCTGCCTGTCGCCGTTCGGCGTGCCCTCGCCGTCCTCGTGGCCGGCGGACTCGCAGCGGGCCTGGTCCTCCTGTTCGCCGACGTCGCGGCGGCGGTTCCCGCCGTGGGCGCCGTCGTCGTCGCCGCCCTCACCGCGCTGACGGCCGTCACCGCCCTGGCCGCCGTCGACCGGATCGGTGCCGAGTCCGGGAGCCCCGAGTCCGTTCTCGCGGCGCTGCGGGTATCCCTTCCCATCGTCACTACCGCTCCCGTTGCCTATGTGCTCGGGCGCATCCTTGTCGGATGAGCTACCGGCCGACTGAACCGGGACCATCCCGCGAGCGTGCCTCAGGTGTGAGGGCACCGGTCGCCGACGAGCAGCTCGTCCGCGCGCTCTACGAGGAGCACGCCGGCCCACTGCTGGCTTACGTCCTTCGGCTGGTGGGTGGCGATCGGCACCGCGCCGAGGATGTCGTCCAGGAGACCTTGCTCCGTGCGTGGCGGCACCCGGACTCGCTCGACCCCGACAAAGGGTCGGCCCGGCCGTGGTTGTGGACCGTGGCTCGCCACCTCGTGGTCGACGGTGAACGGGCCCGCCGGGCCCGCCCGCCGGAGGTGGCCGAGAGCGCGCTGGCCGCCGTACCGGTGAACGACGGAGTCGACCAGGCCCTGGTGGCGCAGGTGGTGGTGGACGCTCTCTCGACCTTGACCAGTGAGCACCGCAGTGCCCTCCTCGAGACGTACTACCGGGGCTGCTCGGTCGCCGAGGCCGCCGATCTGCTCGGTGTCCCTGCCGGGACCGTCAAGTCGCGCACGTACTACGCCCTGCGTGCCCTGCGCCTGGCGCTGGAGGAACGCGGGGTCACCGGAACGGAGGTGACGACATGACCGCCTGCGACGACATCCGGCTCTCGCTGGGTGCCCTGGTGCTGGGGGCGCTCGACGACGAGGAGGCACGACGGATCCGGTCGCACGTCGCGGGCTGCCCGGCCTGCGCGGCCGAGGTCGCTGCCCTGGAGGGGACGGCGGGCATGCTCGCGATGGTCGCGCCTCGTGGACATGGCAGTGGGGCTCCTGCTCTGCACGCCGATCCCGCCCGCACGCCCGATCCAGAGCTCCTGGACGGCCTGCTCCAGCGGGTCCGGGTGCTGCGCCGACGCGACCGCCGCCGGCGCTGGGCGCTCGGTGTGGCTGCCGCCGCGGCGGCTGCGGTCGTCGCAGGGCTCGGCGTCGTGGCGTTCTCGGACGACGGGCCGCCGGCTCCGGACCCGGTGGTGGTGGCCGCCCCTACCGCGCAGGTGCAGGGCAGCGACGGCGGCATCGTCCTCGATGTCGACCTGTGGCGGCGTGCGTGGGGGACCGCGGTGCACGTCGACGTCTCCGGCGTCCCGGGCGGGTTCCGGTGCAGCCTGGTCGCGGTCGGCGTCGACGGCACCCGCGAGGTGGCAGCTACCTGGACCGTCCCGTCGAACGGCTATGACCCCGTTGCCGGCCTGGGCGTCGACGGAGCCGTCGGGATGCAGGTCGAGCAGGTCGGCAGCTACGAAGTGGTGACCTCCGAGGGCGACGTCCTCGTCGTCGCCCGTTGATCACGTTCACCATGCTCCGGGATGGTTCACCAGGGTCCGGCGCCTGGTGAACCATCCACCAGGGTGGTGAACGTGATCAAAGTCCATGGGGAACAGCGGGGGCGGCGCGCGGCGTTGGGCAGGCGTGACCGGGCTCGTCGTCCTCCTCGTCGTCGTCGCGGCGGTGACGGCGTTCGGCCTGTGGCGACGGTGGACGGCCGGTCGTTGGGTCGCTCCGCGAAGCGAGCCGAACGGCCGCGGTATCACGCGTGCCGATCTCGGTCACGATCTCGGTGACCACGCCACATTGGTGCAGTTCTCCACCGCCTTCTGCGCGCCGTGCCGCGCAGCGCGTCAGGTGCTCGCACACGCCGCCCGGACGAACGAGGGCGTGCGGCACGTCGAGGTGGACGCCGAGTCGAATCTCGACCTCGTCCGGCGGCTGGGCATCACGCGGACGCCGACGACCTTCGTCCTCGATCGGGAAGGGTGGATCGTGCGCCGCTCGGTAGGCGTACCGCGAGTGACCGAGCTCCAGGCTGTCCTCGGCGACCTCTCCACGCCATGAGACGCTTCGTCTCACCATACGAGCGTTCCGTGACACGGTTGGACCCGCACCGTACGCTCGCATCCGTGTTCCGGGCAGAGCTGACCAAACGCCGCGCGATCGACCTCGTTCGCGTCGCCGGCATGCTCTGTCTCATGCCCTGACGCGGCGCGTCCTGTCTACCGGCTCTCCCGAGGGATCGGTCCGGACCGCCCGCAGCGACGATTCCGTCCGCCTTCGTCAGGGAGCCTTCCATGATCGATCCGCGCGGCCAACGCTTCGGCGCCGGCCTCACGACGGCCGTGCTCGCCATCGTCCTGCTCACCGGTAGTACCTGGCTGCTCGCGGCCCAGGCCGCGGTGTTCGCCGTGGGTGCCGTGGCCGGTGTCGCTGCCACGCCCTACGGCCGGATCTACGCCCGTGCGGTCCGGCCACGGCTGGGGCCTCCTGACGAGTACGAGGACGCTCGGCCACCGCGGTTCGCCCAGGCCGTCGGGCTGCTGTTCGCCGTGATCGGGCTGGCCGGACTGCTGGCCGGCTGGACCGTCCTCGGGTATCTCGCGGTCGGCGCAGCCCTGGCTGCCGCCGTCCTCAACGCCGCCTTCGGATTCTGCCTGGGCTGCGAGATCTACCTGGCATACCGCCGCACCCTTCCACGCCTAACGGAGGTAACCCGATGAGCCGTGAGTCCGTGCTCGTCTCGGCCGACTGGGTCGAGCAGCATCGCGATGATCCGTCCGTGGTCCTCGTCGAGGTCGACGAGGACACCACCGCCTACGACAAGAACCACATCAGGGGCGCGGTCCGCCTGGACTGGAAGGCGGATCTGCAGGACCCCGTCCGCCGAGACTTCGTCGACCGCGGGCACTTCGAGGCGCTGTTGTCGGCCCGCGGCATCGGCACCGACGACACCGTCGTGCTCTACGGCGGGAACAACAACTGGTTCGCCGCCTATGCGTACTGGTACTTCAAGCTGTACGGACACCGCGACGTCCGGCTGCTCGACGGTGGACGCAAGCTCTGGGAACTCGAGAGCCGCGAGCTGGTGACCGACATCCCCGAGCGCCCGGCGACGCAGTACACGGCCTCCGGTCCGGACCTGTCGATCCGGGCGTTCCGCGACGAGGTCGTCGCCGCAATCGGCGTGAAGAACCTCGTCGACGTTCGCTCACCCGACGAGTTCGCCGGCCGACTGCTGGCGCCGGCCCACCTCCCGCAAGAGCAGTCCCAGCGCGGCGGCCACATCCCGACGGCACGCAACATCCCATGGAGCAAGGCGGCCAACGACGACGGGACCTTCCGCTCCGACGACGACCTGCGCACGCTTTACGGCGGGGCCGGGATCGACCTCGCCACTGACACGATCGCGTACTGCCGCATCGGCGAGCGCTCGGCCCACACCTGGTTCGTCCTGCACGAGTTGCTGGGCGTCGAGAACGTCAAGAACTACGACGGCTCGTGGACCGAGTACGGCTCTCTGGTCGGCGTGCCGATCGCCGTCGGCGACGAACCCGGTGCGCCGTGACGGAGGGCTGCGCGGCGCCGCCCGGCGGTGTCCCGCTCGACGGCGTCGACCTGTCCAGGCAGTCGGTCATCCAGGGGGTGGTCTCTCGCGCCGGTGATCACCCGCTCGGCGTCGCCTATGTGCGGCTCCACGACGCGTCGGGTGAGTTCACCGCGGAGGTACCCACCGACGAGGCCGGCGGGTTCCGGTTCTACGCGGCACCCGGGCGCTGGACCGTCCGCACCCTCGCCCCCGGCGCCGAGCCCGTCGACCGTGTCGTCGTCGCCCACCGCGGCGTCGTGGCGGAGCTGGAGGTGACGGTACCTGCCTGAGCGGTCCGTCCACCGGGCGCCGCGGCGTCGTAGGGTGGCGCGGTGTTCGACAGTTCCGCGGTGCCAGGGCGGCCGGCCGGCACCGTGGTCGCGGCCGTGCTCGGCGGCTGCGCCTTCGCCGGGTTCGTCGTAGGGGCGCTGGTCGGTACCTCGATCGGCGGCGCGGACGATCCCGGGCAGGTGCCGGTGGCCGGCGACGCGCCATGGGACGGCGAGGTCACGCCCGTGGTGGCAACGGTGGCCGAGGCGTCCTGCGAGGCCCGCGCCAGCCGCGACGCGGCGGGCCGGCCGGTGACCTACGAGCCTGCACTCTCTGTCGACTCCGACCCGGAGACGGCTTGGCGCTGCACGGGTGACGGTGTCGGCGAGACCCTCGTCCTCGACCTGGGTGGGTCGGTGCGGGTCGCCGAGGTGGCGCTGGTGCCCGGCTATGCCAAGACGGATGCGGCCGACGGCACCGACCGTTACGCCGAGAACCGTCGGCTCACCAGTGTCCGGTGGCGATTCGACGACGGCACGACCGTCGAGCAGGAGCTGGATCCGGATCCGGCGCTGCGCGACCTGCAGAGCGTCCGCCTGATGCCCCGGGCGACGCAGCGCCTCGTGCTGGAGATCGTCAGCAGTTCCGACGGGACACGCGACACGGTCGCGGTGAGCGACGTGCGGATCTCCTCGCCGGCCTGACGGCGGCAGCGCCCGAGCCCGTCCCGCCGCGTTCTACAGTGCGAATCATGCGGGTGCTGCGGATACATCACGGCGGCCGCGATCCGTCGCAGCGTCCCCGCGAGCGGGCTCTGGCGGCGGCCGGAGTCGACGTGGTGCTGCTGGTGCCGTCATCCTGGCCCGAGCCCGGCGCGCAGACCGACGCCGTCGTCGAGGACTTCACCGTCGTCGCCCTGCCGGTCGAGCGGTCCGGCGACGCCGACCGCCACCGGTACTCGGTGACGTCGGCGGAGATCGCGGCGCTGCTGGAGCGGCAACGACCCGACCTGGTCGACATCGACGCGGAGCCTTACTCCGCGGTGACCCGGCAGTGGCTCGCTGCCGTCCCCTACGGGCTGCCCATCGTGGGCTCCACGGCGCAGAACCTGGCCCGCCGTCACGCACCTCCGCAGGGAAAGTACGAGCGGGCGGCCTTCCGCCGGCTCGGCGGCGTGTACGCGGCCACCCGACAGGCGGCCTCGGTCACCTGGGGGAAGGGGTTCCGCGGCGAGCTTGCTGTGCTTCCGGCCGGCCACGATGCCGCCGTCCACGAACCGGGCCGCCAGTTCCCCGGTGTGCCGGCCGTGTTGTTGCTGGCGGGCCGCATGGACCCGGAGAAGGGTCCAGAAGACGCCGTCCGTGCGCTGGAGGTGATCGTCGCGCGTGACCGCGGTCCGGTCGGGTCCGACCGGCGGGCCCGGCTCGTGCTGGTGGGGGAGGGACCGCATACGACGGTCGCGCTACGGCTGGCCGACCGCCTGGGAGTGGCCGATCTGGTGCAGCACCACCGCTGGTTACCCCAGGCGGCTCTCGCAGCCGAGCTACGGCGTGCCCATGTGGTGCTCGCGCCGGCCCGGGCCACCTCGACCTGGGCCGAACAACGCGGGCGGGTGGCGGCTCAGGCGCAGGCGGCCGGCGCCGTCGTCGTGGGCTACGCGTCCGGGGCACTTCCCGAGGTCGTGGGCGACGCCGGGGTCCCGGTACCCGACGGCGACGTCGAGGCACTGGCCCGCGAGGTCTCGGACCTGCTCGACGACCCGGGCCGGTGGCTGGCCCTGCGCAAGGCAGGCATCGCACAGGCGGCCACACGCAGCTGGGACCGGGTCGGCCAGGCGCAGCTGAGTTTCTACGAGCGGGTGGTGGAGGGGCCCGGTGCGATCCCACCTGCGGATCCGGACGAGCGGTCCTGGGCCGACGCCGTCCGGCGGTTCGGACCGCCGGCGCGTGCCGCCGGCGGGGTCGAGCGTCCCTTCACCGATCCGGTGCTCCGCCATGCCGGACCGGTGCAGAACGTCGCGGGCAGGGCGCTGGACGCCG
This sequence comes from Jiangellaceae bacterium, assembly GCA_050743145.1. Classification (GTDB taxonomy): domain Bacteria; phylum Actinomycetota; class Actinomycetes; order Jiangellales; family Jiangellaceae; genus DASRTE01. The sequence continues at coordinate 8,105 of JBOGDU010000245.1, forward strand.
TGTCGGGCGTGGGCCGGAAGCTCCGCCGCGCCGCTCGCGGCGGCTGAGCTGGAGGTCAGTAGACCAACGCCTGCGTACCCTCGGCGAGGGCCTCCTCGACGAAGGTGGCAGCTCCGGCGATCCTGACTCCCGGGAGCACGTCGTCGGGGCCGATGTCCCGACGGGCGGCACACTGGGTGCACAGGGTCACGCGGCCCGCCGCGAGCACCGCGTCCAGCAGCTCAGGCAGTGGAGCGGCGTGCGGCAGCTCGAGCTCGGCGGCGCGACCCGGCAGGGAGAACCAGGCGGACTCTCCGGTGAGCCAGACCGACACGTCGGCGCCGGAGGCCAGCGCCGTGGCGGCCACCGTGAACGCCTGCGAGCAGCGCTCCGGCGCGTCGAGCCCGGCGGTCACCTTGACGACGAGCGAGCCGGCCACGTGCCCGATCCTACGATCACCGGCCACCAGGCCCTAGACTCGGCGCGTGCCGGACGTGCTGTTCACCGGAGTGCTCGTCGCCGCCGCGCTGGCCGCCGGATGGTTCGCGGCTCGCCTGATCTACACGCTGGTCAACGGCCGGGTCTGACCTCGTGATCGAGATCCCCGCCGACCTCCATCCCGACTGCGTCCCGATCGCATGGTTGCTCGGCCGCTGGGAGGGCGCGGGCGTAGGTGACTACCCGACCGTCGAGGCGTTCCGGTTCGGCCAGGAGGTCGCGTTCAGCTACGTGCCCGGCAAGGCGTTCCTCGCGTACACCAGCCGCAGCTGGATCCTCGACGACGACGGCACCCTGGTGCGGCCCGCGGCCGGCGAGGCGGGGTACTGGCGGCCGCAGGCGGACGGCGACGTCGAAGTGCTCCTGACACACCCCACCGGGTTCGTCGAGATCTACCTCGGACGGGTCGAGCCGGCCAAGATCGAGTTGGCGACGCGAGGGGTGCTGAAGACCGAGACGGCGAAGGACTACCGCACCGGCCACCGCCTCTACGGGCTGGTCGACGGGCGGTTGATGTACGTGTACGAGATGGCGGCCATGGGCCACGAACTCCAGCCTCACCTGTCCGCGGAGTTGCAGCGGGTGGCCGGCGCGGACCAGGCCCGTTCCTAGACTGGTCTCCGTGGACGACTGGCGGTCCGACCTGCGGGCCCACGGTTACCGGCTCACCCCGCAGCGTGAGCTGGTGCTCCAGGCCGTCCAGGATCTCGATCACGCCTCCCCGGACGAGATCCTCACCCAGGTCCGCCGTACCGCCGAGGGCGTGAACATCTCGACGGTCTACCGCACGCTCGACCTGCTCGAACGGCTCGGCCTGGTCAGCCACACCCACCTCGGGCACGGCGCACCTGCCTACCACGCGACCACCGAACCCGACCACGTCCACCTCGTGTGCCGACACTGCCAGCGGGTGACGGAGGTCGAGCCCGACGTGGCCACCGACCTGGTCGACAAGGTCGCCGCGAACCACGGGTTCCACACCGACGTTCGCCACCTGACGCTGTTCGGCACCTGCCGGGACTGCTCGTGAGAGCCATCATGTGGCGGCTTGGACACGTCAAACCCGGCCATGAGGCGTTGCAGACCCGCCACAAGTCGGGAGTGGTGGGGGGCCTTCCGGTGTTGAGGCTTCTGTGAGCACCTACCGCAGTCCTCTGCTCGGACGTGCCGGGGCGGTCGCCGCGACCGGACCCGACGCTGGAGTCGCGGCCCACTACGGCGACCCGATGCGCGAGCAGCGCGACCCCGGGCCCGTCGACCTCTCGCACCGCGGCGTCGTCCGTGTCACGGGGCCCGATCGGCTCAGCTGGCTGCATTCCCTGGCCACCCAGCACGTGGAGCACCTCCCTGCCGGGCAGGCCACGACGGCGCTGCTGCTCTCTCCCCACGGTCACGTCGAGCACGCCCTGTACGCGGTCGACGACGGCACGGCGTTCTGGGCCCACGTCGAACCTGGGACGGCACCCGCTCTGGTCGCCTTCCTCGACTCGATGCGGTTCATGCTGCGGGTCGAGGTCGGCGACGTGTCGGACGAGTTCGCCGTCGTGTGGGAACCCGAGGCTGCAGCACACGACAGCCACCTGGCCCGGGTCACCGGACAGGGGCGCGAGGTCTTCGTGCCACGGTCCTCTCTGGCTGCCTACGTCGGAGCTGCGCCGTCGGGGGTCTGGTCTCACGAGGCCCGGCGCATCGCCGCCCACGAGCCCAGGCTCGGCGTCGACACCGACCACCGGACCATCCCGCACGAGGTCGGCTGGATCGGCTCCGCGGTGCACCTCGACAAGGGGTGCTACCGGGGCCAGGAGACCGTAGCGCGCGTGCACACCCTGGGCCGCCCGCCGCGGCGGCTGGTGATGCTCCACCTCGACGGGTCGGTCGACCACCTGCCCGCGCACTGCGACGACGTCGAGCTCGGCGGACGCACGGTCGGTTTCGTCGGCTCCGCCGCCCGTCACCACGAGCTCGGCCCGATCGCGCTGGCGCTGGTCAAGCGCAACGTTCCCGTCGACGCCGAGATGATCGCCGGGGGAGTGGCCGCCGCACAGGAGGTCGTCGTCGACCCGGAGGCCGGACTCCACGTTCGCGCGCGCCTGGGCTGACGCGCCGGTCAGGTCTCGAGGAGAAGGGTCACCGGGCCGTCGTTGGTCAGGGTTACCTGCATGTGGGCACCGAACACCCCGGTCTCGACGTGCGCGCCGTACGACCGCAGGGCCACGCAGAACGCCTCGACCAGCGGCTCTGCGACCGGTCGCGGCGCGGCCGCCGACCACGATGGTCGCCGGCCCTTGCGCGTGTCGGCGTAGAGCGTGAACTGGCTGACGACGAGCAGCGGAGCGCCGACCTCCGAGGCTGAACGCTCGCCGTCGAGGATGCGGAGCTCCCATATCTTGCGGGCCAACCGGTCGGCGTCCTCGGCTGTGTCGTCGTGGGTGACGCCGAGCAGTACCACCAGGCCCTGCTGCCCGGCATGTTGCCCGAACCCGCCGGTCCTCCCGTCGGCGGCGGTCACCGTCGCCGATGTCACGCGCTGCACCACCGCTCGCACGGGACGTGATTGTGGCAGCAACCCCGGCGAGCCTGCCGCGGCCGCCCCGCAGGCCCGTGCTCACCGCCGTACCTGCGTGGCAGGATCGCTGCCCGTGACCATGTCCGCCGATGGCGTCGAATCACGCACCCACGTCGTGGCCGAGGTCATCCGGTCCGGATTGGTCGAGAGCCGTCATCACGGCTCGGTGGTCGCGCTCGACGCCGACGGTGCGGTCGTGCTCACGGTCGGCGACACAGGGACGCCGATGTACCCGAGGTCGTCCAACAAGCCTGGCCAGGCGGCGGCCATGGTCCGGCGCGGGCTCCCCCTCGACGGCGAACTGCTCGCCCTGGCGGCGGCGAGCCATTCCGGCGAGGCGTTCCACATCGCGGGAGTACGACGGATCCTCGCGTCGGCCGGCCTGGACGAGTCGCTTCTGCGGAACACCCCCGGGTGGCCCCTCGACGAGATCGCCATGGTCGCCCACGCACGGCAGGGACTCGACCGCTCGTCGATCGCCGCCGACTGCTCGGGAAAGCACGCGGCGATGCTCGTGACCTGCACGGTCAACCGGTGGCCCACCGACGGCTACCTCTCGCCCGAGCACCCGCTGCAGCAGGCGATCCGCCAGACGATCGCCGATCTGGCTCGCGAGCCCGTGGTCCACGCCGGTGTCGACGGGTGCGGCGCGCCGCTGTTCGCGCTCACCCTGACCGGGGTTGCCCGGATGTACCGGTCGCTCGCGCTCGGCGCACCGGGGTCGGCCGAGCGGTGCGTGGTCGAGGCCATCCAGCAACACCCGCAGTGGACGAGCGGCACCACCCGCCACGAGGCACGCCTGGTCCGCTCGATCGCCGGCCTGTTCGCCAAGAGCGGGGCCGAGGGTGTCTACGCGGCGGCACTCGACGACGGCCGGGCCGTCGCCTTGAAGGTCGAAGACGGTGGGCACCGAGCCGTATCGGTCGTCATGGCGGCCGCGCTGCGGCGGCTCGGTGTCGACCACCCGGTTCTCGTCGAGCTCGGCCGCGCCCCGGTGCTCGGGGGCGGTGAGCCGGTCGGCGAGATCCGGTCCGCCCTGCCGTGATCAGGCCTCCGACGTACGCGGTGTGAACCGCATGCCCATGAGCAGGGCGCCGGGCTCCCGGCGGACGGTCCGCAGGCCCAGGTGGTGGTAGAAGCCGATGGCCCTCTCGTTCTCGGCTCCCACGCCGAGGTGGACGCCGTGGACGCCGACGGCGCGCAGGTGAGACAGAAGGTGCTCGACCAGCCGACGACCGTTTCCCGAGCCTTGCGCTCGAGGCAGCAGATCAACGTGCAGGTGGGCGGGGTAGTCGGCCGCCACGGCAGGGTCGGTCGACGGCGGGTGATGTATCAGGTGGCACAGGCTCTCGTCCGGTGTCCACGATCGGCCGACAGGTGGATCGGGGTACCTCTTCCGCAGCGTTGGCCACCAGTCCTGCTCGCACCGCCGCTCGAACTCGATCGTGTCGCGGGCGCCGAGGACGTAGCCCGTCGCGTCGCCGTCCTCGTCGAGAACGAAGGCGAGGTCCGGTTCCAGGGCGAGATACGGTCCGACGTAGACGTGTCCGGGCAGCAACGGGTCGGCGTACCTCGTGGTGGCGTCCTGTCCCGATGCACCGGTGCGCAGGCACACCTCGTAGAGGCGGTCCCGGTCGCCGGCTCGGGCCGGCCGTATGAACACGATTGCCGATTATTCGCCGGCCCGACCCGGTCCGTACGCTGGTCCGATGCGCTCGTCCCACCGCTCGAGGTGGCGGTGGGGGATCCCGATCCTCGTCGCCGTCGCGGCAATGGTCGGCGTCGGTGCGGCGTCCGCGGGGTCGACGACGCAGCCGCTGCGTGCCGACGGCATCATCCGCGGCGACGACGGCGGGGTGGTCGACGTCCCGGTCGGCAGCGGGCGGTCGTACGTGCCAGGCTCCAGCGTGCTGGCCACCGATGACGCCTTGCCGCCGACGCAGGCCGCACTCGTCGAGGCGGACCGGGCCTGGCTGGCCGACGGCCGGGTTCCGGGCGACGGCACTGCGTACGAAGCTCTGGCCGAGCGGGCGCTGCTGGACCTGCACCTGATGATCCGGCCCAACGGTGCGCTGATCGCCGCCAACCGTTACCACTGGCGCTACGTCTGGCCGCGCGACGCGTCCTTCGCGGTCGTGGCGCTGTCGGCGACCGGTCACCACACCGACGCGGAGAAGATCCTGCGCTTCCTCGCAGACGTCGCGCCCGACAGCGGGATCTGGCACGCGCGCTACCTTCCCGACGGTTCCGGCGATCCCCCCGACGCCCGCCTGCGCCAACTCGACGGTTCGGGCTGGGTGCCGTGGGCGGTGTGGTTCTGGCTGGAGACACACCCGGACCGCGCGCATGCGGAGCAGGTGACGCGCCTGCTCGCGGAGATGGTCACCGACTCCGCCGATGCACTGGAGCGTTCACTGGGCAGCGACGATCTTCCGCTCGAGACGCCGGACTACTGGGAGCAGAACGGCCCGCTGCTGACGCTGGGGATCGCGGCGCCGGCACGCCTCGGCCTGCGAGCCGCCGCCGTGCTCGCACCGACACTCGGCGTCGACGGGTCGACCTGGCGCGGCGCCGCCGGCCGGCTGGACGGTGCGATCGAGCGCGAGTTCGGTGCGCGCGGCTTTCCGCGGACGGTCGCCGACGACCACCCCGAGACGGTCGGAGCCCACGGATATCCGCTGCCGCGCGAGCGAACCGGCCGAGACGCCTCCGTGACCTTCCTCGCGCCTCCGTTCGCGGCGCCCGACGTCGACGTCCTCGGCGCGATCAGGGGCGCCGTCCGCTCCCTTGGGGTGCCGAACGGTGGCCTGCGTCCCGGTGTGACCTGGCAGACCGACGTCGACGTGGCCTGGACGCCGACCACAGCGTTGTTCGCCCTCGCATCGGCCGCCAACGCAGACACGACCGACGCCGAGACGCTGCTGACCTGGCTCGACCAGCACCGCACGCCGCTGGGCGCGCTGCCGGAGAAGGTGAACGAGTCGGGTGAGCCGGCCTCCGTCGCACCGCTTTCCTGGACCGGCTCCCTGGTCCTGCTCGCTATGCTCGAACGCGAGGGCGACCTCCCCATCGTGCCGTTCCCGTGAGCCCCGCCCAGCCCCGCCCAGCCCCGCCCAGCCCCGCCCGGAATGATCACGTTAAGAGGGTCCGGCCCTTGCCAGGTCTGCAGACCTGGCATCGGACCCAAGGACCCTCTTAACGACGCTCCTATGTTGTCAATCGGGGGTGGTTGAGGGCGGCGTGGTCGGCTTTGAGGAGGGGGAACAGTTCGCGGGCGATGTAGCGC
>JBOGDU010000246.1:0-5591 GCA_050743145.1 Jiangellaceae bacterium
AGGACCCCGACCCGAGCCCGACGTCGAAGCCGGTGGAGATCTGCCCACCCGGCACGGAGGGCACGCCGCCGGACTGCACGCCGATCGAGCCGACCCCCACCGAGGATCCCGAGGTCGACGTCCCGAATGTCATCGGCAAGATGCAGCAGCAAGCTGAAGGTGAGCTGCGCCGGGCCGGCTTCCAGGTCGCGGTGGAGACAGCGGAGACCGACCAGGCACCGCCGGGGGAGGTCGTCGACCAGGGACCGCCCGGTGGCACGACGGCGCCACCCGGCTCGACCGTCACCATTGTCGTCGCGGCGGAGCCGGACTCCGTGGACGTCCCAGATCTCAGCGACATGACGAGATCCCAGGCGGAACAGGCGCTGAACGACGTCGGACTCGTCCCGAATTTCATGGGGAGCGAGAACCCGGACGGCCTGGTGACCGGGCAGGATCCGAGGCCTGGTGAATCCGTCCCGGTCGGCTCCACCGTCGACGTCCGGATCCGCGACCCCTGACCCAGGGTCACCCTGATCCGGCAGACCCTCGGCGGTCGGACCACCTGGACTGCTCGCGCACTACACACTCACTGCAGATTGGACTCAGATAGCACAACAGGCCCGGCGTGTCGTACCCACTTGCGTCCAGTCTCGCAGGCAAGAGCGGTTGCTCGGCCAGTGAGAACCCTCCGGCCGGGCGGGAGGCCGGGGCAGTCGTCTGAGCCTGGTCGGTACCGTCAGCCGGTGACCTCGCCGATCGTGCTGCCCAGTCGCGACGATCCGCTGGTCGCCGCTGCCAGCGAGGCGGTGGGCGGGCCGGTCGGCCGGCGTGCCGCACCCGGGCAGGGATGGTGGGGACCGGTCCGGGTCGCGCTCGCCGTCGCGTGCGTCGTACTCGGGCTCGGCGTGCTCGCAGATGCCGGCTGCCGCGGCGACCGCTGGGAGAGCCGGAGCGACAGGGAGCTCTGGACCGGCCTGTGCTACAGCGACGTGGCCTTCCTGTACCGGGAGCGAGGTCTTGCCGACGGGCTGGCCTACCGCGACGCACCGCTGGAGTACCCGGTGCTGACCGGGGCGGTGATGCAGGTCTCGGCGCACCTGGCCCGAGCCTTCACCGCGGACGAGGATTCGCCGGGCGGTGCTGCCGATCAGGTGCTGGCTGAGAGCGTGCGCTTCTACGACGTCACGGCCGTCCTGATGGGGCTGGCCGCGCTGGGTGCCGTCGTCGCGACCGCCCGAACCGTCCCCCGTCGTCCGTGGGACGCGATGCTCGTGGCGGCATCACCGGTGCTGCTCCTGACCGCGGCGATCAACTGGGATCTGCTCGCTGTGGCGCTGACCAGCTTGGCGATCCTGGCCTGGACCCGGAAGCGGCCTGTTCTCGCCGGAATGCTGGTCGGGCTCGGCGCGGCCGCGAAGCTGTATCCGGTGCTCCTGCTCGGCCCGATGCTGCTCGTCGCCTGGCGCGCGCCCGACCAGCGCCGTGCTCTCGGTGACTACGCGGCCACGCTCGGTACGGCCGTGATCACGTGGGTGGCCGTCAACCTGCCCGTCTACCTGTGGGCACCGGACGGCTGGCGCCAGTTCTTCACGTTCAACAGCGACCGGGGGGCGGACCTCGGATCACCCTGGTACGCCCTCGACCTGCTGGCACCCGACCTGCTTCCGGAACGGATCGAGCCGGTTCTGATCGTCGCGGCCGCCGTCCTGCTGGGTCTGATCGTCGCCCTCGCGCTCACGGCGCCGGAGCCACCCCGGCTGGCCCAGTTGGCGTTCCTGGCGGTCGCGGCGTTCCTGCTGGTCAACAAGGTGTGGTCACCGCAGTATGCGCTCTGGCTCCTTCCGCTGGCGGCGCTGGCCCGACCTCGCTGGCGTGACCTGCTGATCTGGCAGGCCGCAGAGGTGCTGTACTTCGTAGCCGTGTGGTGGCACCTGGCGACGCTGTACGACAGCAGCGGCCCGTTGATCGGCTCGCGAGGCTACGCGGCGGCGACGGCGATCCGGATCGGCGGCCTCGCGTGGCTCGCGGGGGTCGTGGTGCGCGACATCATGAATCCGTCGTCGGATCCGGTCCGGGTCAGCGTCGGTCATGGGGAGTTGGGCCACCCTGTGACATCGACGGGCTCCACCGCGCCATGATCGACGAGAACGCACGGGTGCAGCAACGCCCGAACCTCGTCGAGCGCGGCCGAGCCCGGGTGGCGCGGCTGCCGTCGTCCGACCGTGACGCCCTGCTGGTGTGGCTGGCCAGCCGTGGGTCGGTCTGGGTCGTTGCGGGCGCCGTCGGCTGGCTGTTCGCGACCGACATCGGCGTGGTGTCGCTCCTCGAACGGTGGCAACAGTGGGACTTCCACCACTTCTGGGGCATCGCACTGTACGGCTACGGCGGCGAGCCCACGGGGGTGCCGAACGAGGCGTTCTTCCCGGGCTTTCCGTCATTGCTCGCGCTCGGGGCTGCCGTCGGGCTCCCGCATGTCGCTGCGGGGCTGCTCGTGTCGTTCGTGGCGGGCGGTGTCGCCGCGGTCGCGTTGGCGCGGCTCGGCGATCTCGAGGGAGGACCTGGGGTCGGCCGGTTGGCGGTGCTCATGTGGGTCTTCGCACCGCCGGCGGTCTTTCTGGCCGCGCCGTACACGGAGTCGCTGTTCCTCGGCTTCGCCATTCCCGCCTGGCTGTGCGCCCGAAGGGGGATGTGGGCATACGCCGGCCTGCTCAGTGCCGCAGCCTGCACGGTTCGAGTGAGTGGCGCGTTCCTGCTCGCTGCCCTCGGCGTCCACTGGCTGACCTCCCGGGAGAGGCGGTGGACGGACCTGCCGTGGCTGCTGGTGCCCCTCATCCCGCTGGCCGCCTGGACGGTGTACCTGCGCGCGACGACCGGTGACTGGCTCGCCTGGCTCGATGCCCAGGCTCAGGAGTGGAACCGCGAGTTCACCTGGCCGTGGGCTGCGTTCTCCCATACGTGGGACGCCGGCTTCGGTGGCATCCAGACACCTGGCTTCGCCTGGATGTTCCGCGCCGAGATCGTTGCGATGGCAGTCGGCGTGGCCATGACCGTCGCGCTGCTGGTGTGGCGCCGATGGGGTGAGGCCACCTGGGTCGGCCTGCAGGTCGTCGCCTTCGGGACCTCGTTCTGGTACTTCTCCGTACCCAGGGCAACGCTGCTCTGGTGGCCGCTGTGGATCACTCTGGCCGCCGTGGCCGTGCGCCGGCGCTGGGTGCTGTGGGGCTACCTCTGCCTGAGTGTGCCGTTGATGGCCGTCTGGGCGGCTGCGTTCCTGACCGGCCGATGGGCCGGCTGACCCAGCCGGCTGACCCAGTAGGTCAGGTCCACACGATGCGGTCGAACGTGGTCGTGGTGAAGCGGACGTCGACGTCGATCTCGTCGCCGACGGCCGGCGGGTCGGCACTCGGGGGCAGCCAGATCAGCGAGCACTGCATGTGCGGAGGTTCGGCGAACCACCGGCGCTTGCCGGCGACGTGATACGGGGACAGCGCGCGCCCGAATGCCTCGAGTCCGCCCGTGGTCACGGACACGGCCCGCTGCCGTAGCGAAGTCGCGGGGGCCGGAGCCTCGAGCGCGATACCGTGCGCCGTCCCTCCGGCGACGACGAGAAGCACGCCGTCCCGCGTCGCACGGCGCTGCCGGTAGCCGTACCGTTGCCCACGGCGGACGGCGTGCATGTCGAGAACACTGGCCCGCGCGCGGCACGCCGAGCGCTGTCCGAGCCAGAGCGCGGTGCCGACGCGGAGTCGGATGTCAGCGGCCGTCTCCGTCGCGAGCCGTGGGACGTCCCCGCTGTCGAGATGGCTGAGCCAGAGCCGGTGGCCATCGGCGCCCGACGTCGCGACGAACAGCCGCGCGAGGTCGCGGGCCTGCGCGAGCCGGTCACCGGCCAACGGTAGGTGCAGGGCCCAGCCCTCGAAGCGAACCTGGTCCAGGAGCGACACCGCCCGCCCGATCTCCGTCGTGACGATTCCGTGGCGGCGCATACTCGTCACGACCTCGACGACGACGCGTGGTCGCTGGTCGACTTCAGCAAGGGCGCGCAGGTCGGACAGCCGGGACACCGTGTGGATGATGCGACCGTCGTCGACGAGATCGCTGCCCAGGCCCGGCCGCCACGGGGAGAGGACGAGCACGTCGCCGGGGAACGGGCCCGTGACCGCGGCCACCTCTTCGTAGGTCCCGACGGCAAGTGTGTCTACGCCGAGGGAGGCGGCCTCGGCAGCGAGGACCGGGTTGCCGAAGCCGTAGCCGTTGCCCTTCGTGACCGGGACGATCCCGGTCAGGCCGGCGGCGTAAGCCCACAGGTGGCCACGCCACCGTTCGGAATCGACCTGCAGGGTCAGCGGCACCGGTCACCTCCGCCGCTTCATGTAGAGGTCGAACGCGGTGTAGAGCACCTTCGAGATGGGCAGGTCCCATTCGCCGACGTACTCCACGGCCTCGCCGCCGGTTCCGATCTTGAAACGGATCAGACCGACGTGGGGATCGTCCTCATCGAGGGTGTCGGTGATGCCGCGTAGGTCGTAGACCTCGCAGCCGTCGGCCAACGCGTCACGGATCATGCGCCACTGGATCGCGTTCGAGCCTCTGACATCACGCTTGTCCGTGGAAGAAGCGCCGTACGAGTACCACGCGTGAACACCCACGCGAACCATCGTCGTGGCGGCGACGAGGTCACCTGCGTGCCTGGCTAGGTAGAGCCGCAGCCGCTGCGGGTCTTCGGACCGCATCGCCTGCCACATGGCCTCGAAATAGGACAGCGGGCGGGGGGTGAAGCCGTCTCGGCGGGCAGTCTCGGCGTAGAGACCGTGGAAGGCCGGCAGATCGTCGTGTGTCCCGAGTTCTGTCGTCACGCCCGCTCTGTCGGCCTTCCTGACGTTTCGTCGCCAGAGTTGGTTGAACCCCTTGAGCAGGTCGTCCTCGTCGCGGCCGGCCAACGGCACCTGGAAGACGTGACGGGGCTGGCCGACGGAGAACCCGCCGCCGCCGACCGGAGGTCGCCAGCCCAGCGCGGCGAGCTGATGTGTGAGTGCCGTGCCCGTCGCCTCGACGACATCGGGCTCGACGTCGTCGAGGCGACGAACGCCTTCGTCGGCCAATGCGGCCTTGATCGTCGCCCCGCTCCACCGGCGGGTGACGACCGGTGGACCCATGCGCAGGCCGAACGCCCCGCGCGCTCTGACGTGGTCGACGAGAGGGTCCAGCAGGTCCGCCAGAGTGGACGACGCCACCGCGCCTGCCCAGTCGAGGACCGGACCTTCCGGAACGTAGGCGAGATGACGGCGAACGCGCGGTGCCTGACGGTAGAGCACGAGGCCGACCCCGACCAGGGCGGTGCCGTCGAACCAGCCGATCGACTCGGCCCGCCATTCCCGCTTCACCGTGCCCCATGCAGGGGTCTGCAGGAAGCTCACCGAGGGACAGGCCGTGATGGCGGCGAGGTGATCGGTACGGGAGATCTCGCGCACCTGGAGGGTCACGGTGCACGAGCGTATCGGGGCTACGTGTCACCTGGACGTGGGTCGCCGGGACGTGGGGATGCCGCGGCGGAGGCTAGATCCAGACCATGGTGCTGGCGTCACCGCCTGCACGTTCCCGGACTTCGT
>JBOGDU010000247.1:0-6309 GCA_050743145.1 Jiangellaceae bacterium
CGGCGAGGCCCTCTTGGTCGACGCCATCCCGGTGGGCACCGAGTGCACGATCTCCGAGACCGAGATACCGGATGCCGCCGAGGGCTTCGTGTACGGCGCGCCCGTTTTCGATCCGGGACCGACCGTGACGATCACCGAGGCAGAGATCGTGGTCGAGGTACTCGTCGAGAATCCGTTGGCGGAAGTCCCTCCGTTACCCAAGACCGGCGGCGACGTCGGGTCGCTGCTCGGCGTCGGCATCGGCTTGACCCTTGCCGGTACCGCGATGATGGTCGTGCGGCGTCGCCGGCCGTTCGAGCAGTGATGTGAGCCCGTTCTCTCATCTGGCGTCAACCACGGTCAGTTCAAGCTGCTGCCGGTGTCCTGGTGATACGGCGCCGACCGCCAGGCGTCCCAGGTGACTGTATTCCCGCTCTCCTTGACCATGAAGTGCCAGTCCCCGGTGTACGTGTTGTTCCGCCACACGTTGTTCTGCTCGAAGGTGATGTCCTCTTCCACGACCTCACCCTGGTACGGCGACCAGTCCGGGTAGGTGCCGTAGTTCGAGAAGAGCCCATTGAAGCCGCAGCCATTCGACGGAGCACAGCCAGGGATCTTCGACGGGTCGACCGAGAAGACGTTGCCCTCCACGAACACGTTCTTCGTCTTCCACCGGCAGTCGTCGACATAGGGCTTCGCCGAAATGTTCGACTCTGTGGCACATGCTGCCTCCGTGGCGACGGACGGGTTCACCAGCGTGCCGACGCCGGTGCTCGTGTTGGCGGGGGATCCGGCGAATCGATCCGCGTTCTCCCACGCCACGATGCCCGACCAGTTGTCGGTGAACACGTTCCCGAAGACTCGAAGGGACTCGTTGTACGGCCCCTCGACCCTCTCGTCACTTCCCGACTCCGAGAGGTAGATCGCGGAGGCCGGAAATCCCGGGTTGGTAGGACCCTTGACGAGCGCGTTCCTGACGAACGTGTTGTTCACAATCGCCGCGTTGTAACTGGTCTCGTACATGACGCCCTCGGCGTCGTTACCGGACACGTAGTTGCCCTGGAAGAGGAAGCCGACGTTGTTGGAGTCCGCCCAGAGGCCGACCCCTCTGTTGTCGTGGACGTAGTTGTTGGTGACGCTGGCGCCGTCGGTCGCCCAGAACTTGCCGCCTCCTGTACAGCCGCACCCCGGCTGTCGGCTCTCCCAGTCGTCGGTGTTGTTGCCGGAGATCTCGTTGCCGTCCAGGACCACGTCGGTCACGCCGTCGGCGCTGTACGCGTTGAAACCGTACTGGCCATTGTCGCGGAGGCAGTTCCCGATCAGACGGTTACCCGAGCCGAGCATCACACCAGCGCCGGCGTTGTTCTGGATGGTGCTCGAGCTCACCGTCCAGCCTTTCGCCGAGTCATGGTTGACCACGCCTTCGTTGTTGTTGTCCCCAGCTGAACCGAAGTTCTGCACGGTCAAGAAGCGAATCGTGACGTTGGAGGCGTCGCCCCCGAATGCGTAGCGGTTCTCGCGCCGGCCATCGAGGATCGCGCCAGGAGCACCGATGAAGGTATCGCCGGCGTCAGGGACAACCTGGTCGTACTGGCCAGTTCCAATGCGGTGGGTGCCGGGTGAGAGCCAGTACGTGGTGGGCCCGGGGTGTGCCGCCACGACGTCGGCGAGACTCTGCGCGGTCGACACCGCCACTGCGTCGGCGGGTGGTGCGGAAGGTCCGTCGAGGGCGGCACCGTCGCACCTTTGCGCGCCGGGAGTGGTGGGGGCCGCCGTCGGCAGGCTCGATGGCGTAGGCACAGCCATGCTGCTGAGCGTCGGGGTCCCCGCGACGTCCGGTCGGTCGGAATCGCCGGCGGTGCGACTACTCGAATCTGTGCCTCCGGCAGCCACGGCCAGCACGACCGCCGTCGCGATCGCCAGGACGATGGCTGCCGTCCAGGCTGCGGGCCGTGGCATCAACCCCCCTCCCGCAGGAACCGGTACGGCCTCGACCCCCGGCAGATCGCGCCTGTCGCGCTTGGGGGTCCCGCGCGACCGCGGCGTCCTCCGGCCCACCCGGTGTCGTCGCACCGCGCGCCTCGAATGCCGAAACGCCCGCAGGTTGACGACGTCTCGTCACGGTAGGCAGGTCGTCGAGCGGGTGTCAAAGCAACCGACGACATCGGGAGGACGGGCGGCTCGGCGGCACAGTCTCGTTTGCGGGGGGCCGTGCCGCCATCACGGACGCTGCCGGGTCGATCCACCTCGTGCCGTTGTCCCGGTGCGAGCGAGCCCCAATGCCTCACCGGCCACCCGGTCGAGCAGAGACTCCACCTGGCTGGCGTAGTCGGAGGTCGCATCGTGGACTCGGGCGGCAAATGCCCCCTGGTCCATCCGTGCGGCTTGGACCTGCGCCACCAGTCGGTCGGCGTCCAAGTGCTCGATGTCCTGGCAATAGCCATCCAGACCCAGGGCCTGCATGAGGTGACGGTTCTTCTTCGCGTAGCCGACCGAGACGGTCGGTCTCGCGAGCCGGAGCGCGCAGATCAGGTTGTGGAAGCGCGACGCGATGACGACGTCGGCCCGCATCATCTCGTCTGTGAGCTCCGTGAACGTCGCGACGTCGCGGACGAGCACCGCGTCGTCGGGCAGCGTCGGACGCGCGGTGAGGACGGCCGCCCGTACGTCGCGCGCCACGTCGATGTCGACCCGGTCGCCGCCGACGAGCACCACGCGGTCCCCCGCGTCCGCGAACCGCGCCATCGCCTCCGCCATCGCCGCGACGTACGTGCGACGCACATCCGCGCCGCGGACCGGGTCGTCTCCCCGCCCGTAGTACGCCATCACCCCCACGACGAGGAGCCCGGATTCGGGCTCGGCCAGAGTCGCGGCGGGGTGGGCGAAGACGAGATCAGGGGCGACCGCCTCGGGAGCGCGCGCGCCGGCCCGCCGCATCGCCGCCGCCGATGGGCCGTCCCGGTAGCTGACATGCGTCGCCAGCCCGACGGTGGCGACGTACAGCCGCCTCGTGACGGGGTTCGCCGCCCACTCGGCTCCCACGTCGAGGAGCACGAAGGGCCGTCTGCGCAGTCGACACGCGGCCGCGATGAGGAACAGCCAGAGGGGCAGACCCCAGGGCCTGACCCCCAGCTTCTCCTCGAGCACACCCATGCCTGGGACGACGACGGCGTCCACCGAACCGGCCAGTGCGAAGCTGCGGGGTACGTCGAGCAGTCGCCCGAGCAGCTTGCCCGATGCCCCCGTCACCCGGTTGCCGCTCGGAGCCGACGGAGACCACGACAACGGAACGGACGGGACACCGTACCTGGCGCTCATCTCGGCCGGTGCGATGGTGATGCACCGCGCCTCGACATCCGGGTGGGCGGATCCCAACCACGCCAGGACCGTCTCGAAGGTGGCGTCGTTGCCGATATTCCCGCTGCCGAGGTATCCGTAGAACCCCACCCGGCGAACCGGTCGGCTCACGGAGCCTTGCCCTCCCGCCGCCGACCGAAGGCGACCCGCTCGACACCGGTCTGCACCCTGGCGCTCAGGCGCGTGGCCCGCGACTGGGCTCCGCGGGCCTGGACGGCCGGATCAGGGCTCAGCAGCAGCCGTCGCTTGCGCATCGGGTTGGCATGCCGCGCAATCCACACGGCCAGTTCCTTCCCGCACCGCCCGCGGTCGGCCGGACTGATGGGTGCCCGCCAGATAGCCGTGACATACGCCAGCAGGTATTCCGCGACCAGGCGGACGACAGGATTCCGCCAACGGTTCGCCCGCCGGGGGTCCAGATGGCTGCAACGTCGACGGATGCCGGGTGCGACCCGCTCAGCCCGGTCGGGGTGGTCACGCCGGAAGTAGAGAAAGTCGGGCACGTTGTGGAAGGGACCGTGCAGCGCCAGTTCGCCGACGAAGGTGCGGTCGGCCCAGTGGTAACTGCCGAACGGTGCCACCTGCCGGAGGACCGACATCCGGATGACACCGTAGATGTCGTCGCCTCCCTGCGTATACAGCACGCTGCGGAATCGCTCGACGGCATCGGGGACGTCGGTCGTCAGTGGGTAGTCGATCTTGTGGGTGATCCGGCCCTCATCGTCGATGAACGCCGTCCAGGCATGCGCCAGGACGATCTCGGAGCGGGAATCGAGGGCGTCGATGCACCGCTGGAGCAGGTCCGGGGCGTAGAGGTCGTCGTCCGACACCCACTTGAAGAACTCGCCGCGGGCCTGCTCGATCACGAAGTTGTGATTGAACGACGAGCCGAGGTTTCGAGGGTGGTGGACGTACCGCACACGGGGGTCGATCGCCTCGTACCGCCGGCCGATGGCAGCCGTGCCATCGGTGGAGCCGTTGTCCGAGATGATCAGTTCGAAGTCGGTGAATGTCTGCGCCAGGAGTGCGTCCAGGGACGCAGCGAGGAAACGCTCGCCGTTGTAGGCAGGCAGGCCAAGCGTGAGACGGGGTATCGCTCCGGTGGTGTTCACCTGGCCACCACCGCCTCGGAGTGGTGGTCTGCCAACGCTGACCGAAGCTGATGCCACCACACCATCGCCGAGAAGGTCTGCGCGGTCGTCACGCCCCAGCTGGCGCCGACGGCTCCCCCCAGGATGGCCCCGGTGGCCCCGCCGATGATGTAAGCGGCTGACGCTGTCAGCTGCGCTCGGAGGCTGCGGCGCGCAACGCCCATGGCGCGCAGCCCTGCCGTGGCCGCGGTGGAGAACGAGGCCGCCGCGACCGTCAGCGTTATCGCAGGAATCAGCTGCGAGGTGGGCATCCAGAGCTCCTTGATCAGGGCAGGCCCGAGACCGAGCGGAAACACCGTGAGGAGGATCACTCCCCAGGCGATGGCCGCTGCGGCCTGGGAACCGCCGAGCACGAAACAAAAGCGCGCGAGTTGCCCGGAATCGCGATGGAAGACCCGCGAGGCCTCAGGAACCGCGACCTGGCTGATCCCCATGAGGACGACGAGGAAGGGGCCCATCAGGATCTCGGAGGCTCGAACGTAACCGACGGCCGCCAGGCCGGCGACTGCGCCCAACACGAAGGATCGCAGCTGTGACGCCCCGCTGATGCTGACGTTCTCGACCAGGTATCGAACGGACAGCTGGCGATGCGTCCGCAGCCACGCCACTGCACGGGTCGGGCGCGGGAGAACGCCCGCCTGCACCGCTCCCAGAACCGCGGCGATCGTGGCGGTCCCCCCGAATGCGACCAGACAACGTGCTGCGCTGCTGTCATCGCGGCCCTGGAGCATGACAAGTGCCAGCACGAGCAGGACGGTCCAGAACAGGTCGTTGACGAACGCGGAGGAACCGCGACCCCGTGCGAAGAAGGCGAAGCGCCAGCTGTCCTGCAGCGCGAGCCCAGGCAACCCGACACCCAGCGCGACGAACACCGGACCCAGGGGATCGGGCAGGAACAGGCCCATGACGACACAAACGGCACCGACAGTCACACCGACGGCAAGCGCGGTCCCCGAGGCCGCCGACGTCGCGCGGCGCCACCGACGATGCACGTCACCGCTGTGGCGGACCAGCAGCGGATCTGTCGCCAAGCCGCGTGCAGCGTTGATGACCACGGTGTAGGTGACGTAGGCGAGAGCGAACGCTCCGAAGCTGCTGGCACCGAACGTGCGCGCGACGAAGAGTCCCAGTGCGAAGTTGCTGAGGCTCGAGATGGCCTGGTCGGCCACCCCCCATCCAAGGCGTCTGACGACCTGGAGCCGACGGTTGGGGTGACGGTGCCGAGGATGCCCGCGATTCGGTGTCAGCCCTTGCTTGTTGGAGACTGCCGTGGCTGCAGGTGCCTCCGCGGAGGTGGTGGTCACGTGGACGCCCCCATCCACCCACCGCTCGAGGGTGCCCGGCCGCCGGACCGTTCGATCGGGTGCTCCACCGCGAAGCGATAGATCTCCAGGAGACGGTCGATGCTGACCTCCGGGCTGAAACGGCTGAGGTAGGTCAGGCGACCCTGCCGGCCGTACTCGTCCCATCGCTGCGGGTTGTCGTCGACGTCCGCGAGGATGTCCACCAGGGCGTCGAGTTCGGTCGGCGGGAAGAGCGCCCCGTCCGACCCGTGAGTCACCAACTCCGGGAAGGCACCGTGCGCGGAGGCCACAGGAGCAGTGCCGGCGGCCATGGCCTCGACTGCGACCATGCCGAAGGTCTCCTCCCACTGCGAGGGGACGACGGCGGCACGTGACCGGGCCAGGATGGTGGACACCTCCCGCCGCGATACGTGACCGGCCACCGTCACGCTGGGGTTTCCGGTCGCCCAGCGGGCCACGGTGGCCGACAGGTCCCCGCCGCCGGCCACGTCTATCTTAAAAGGTGATCGGGGACGTCG
>JBOGDU010000248.1:0-2719 GCA_050743145.1 Jiangellaceae bacterium
GCACCACCCACGATGACGACGAGCGGGCCGCTGCCCCACACGTCGTACGCGATGGTCGTGCCGTCGAGCGATCGTGCCTCTTCCATGTCACCCTCCCGAACAGCTGCGTGCAATTCGTCCTTTGGACCGAGCCTGTCGCGGGAACTCATCGGGCCCCAGCACATCGTCTCGGCAGAGTCTGCGCATCGTGGCAGCGGTTCGAGTACCCACAGCGCCTTCCGCTGCCGGCTGGTCAGTCCGGCTCCGTCGGTCAGACCATGTACTGATCGTGCCGGGCGTAGAAGGCGGTCCACTCCTCGTGGGTCAATGTCCGGCCCGATGCGTGGATCTCGGCGATCTCGGTGAAGAACCGCTCCCGCGGGATGCCCGGCGCAAACAGGATGAGCATCGTGGCGACCGCGTCGCCCTCGTTGCGGAACGCGTGGATCCCGCCCTCCGGCACGTACAAGAAGTCACCGGGGATGGCGTCCACCCAGTCGGCGCCGTCGAACAGCCGCATCGTGCCATCGAGGATGTAGAAGGCCTCGGAGAAGGTTCGGTGCATGTGCGCCTGCGGGCCGGCCTGCGGATTCACGTCGTACCGAAACAGCCCGTACTGCCCGTCGGTCACCGAGCCAGGCGCGACGAACCACGACGGTGACTCCACCGGCGGCCGCTCCACCGACGACAGCGGTCGGAAGCGGGCACTGACCTCAGGTGTCTCACCGAGAAACGTCACGAAATGATCCTGCCCGCGCGGGCGGCGCTGCACCAGCAGCGGATTGCCTCGTGCCGCCTCTGGGTCGGTGCTCGAACCGCTCAGAGGCCGGTCGCGCCGTCTATGCGTTCGCGGAGGAGATCGGCGTGTCCGTTGTGCCGGGCGTACTCGGCGATCATGTTCACCAGGACTCGTCGAAGCGAGACCGGTTGACCGTTGGACTTCATGATGCCGGTCTGGTCGAGGGGTGTCCGGGCGACGACGTCGCGGGAGTGCTGACATTCGTCCCGCCAGATGGCGAAGGCGTCGGACACGTCTCCGTCGAGCCTGGATCCGAAACCACCATCGCTCGACACCGGCGAGGTGGCGGACGAGCCCGTGCAGGCTCAACGAGGACGGGGGGATGTTGCGTTCGGAGAGTCGACGTGGCGGGATTCCGGCGCATTTCGCCTCGAACGTTGCCCGGTGCCAGTCGAGTAGGGAGGCGGCCCTGCCCAGCCCGTCGTCCGTCGCGATGCCCGCACCGGGCCGGCATCTGTGGGCCGTGGATCGGCTCGTGGTTCTACTGGGTGTCGGGCAGCGGTTCCACGCGCTCTCGTTGGTTCGGTACGCCTTCGATGACGTGGTTCGGCTCGCTGGCTCCCTTCGGCCAGGCAAGGTAGTCGCGGAAGGCCATGCGTAGCCCCCGAGCCGCGAGCAGATCCGTGGAGTCCATCACTTGGACGTGCACATGGGGCTGCGTCGAGTTGCCGGAGTTGCCGCAGGCAGCAACGGGCTGGCCGACCGCCACCCGGTCCCCGGGGCGCACCAGTACGGACCCGGTGCGTAGATGGACCAGCCCCACATATGGCCCACCTGCGTCGAGGGCCAGGATCAGGTGATTCCCGGTGACGGCGGTCAGTCCGTGCCGCAGTCGGGATCCCTGGGTGAGCAGATAGCCCAGGAGCGGCAGCGGCGCGCGTCGCGCGGGATGGTCCGGCTCACCGTCGTGCGCCGCGACGACGTGTCCGTCGACCGGTGACAGGATCGCCCGGCCGAACGCGAGGAACCGGGTGACCGGCTCGGTTGACAGCAGTGTTCGCCAGTCCCGCACTGTGGCGGTGCGCCGCCGGGCGTCGGCCGCGACGAAGTCGATCGCGAAGGTCTGCCCGAGGAAATGCGTGCCGTGGCTGGGCACACGACGAGCCGGCGAGTTGAGCGCGAGCCAGGACCCCTCGAACGGCAGGGTCAACACCACCGGCTCTTGATCGGGATCCGGCTGATAGCTCGCGGCCGCCCGGATCGAGTCCGCCAACCGATCCACTTCCTCACCCATGTCCACCTCTCGAATGAAGGCCGCTCCTCCCGGAGCAGGAACGGTTCACCTCGGCGGCAAACATCGGACTTTCAGGATAGGGATGTGAGTGCATTGCTTCGACGACCCGTGCCGATCCGTCCACTGGGCGTGCGCGCCGATTGCGGTAACGGCCGTCGGCGACAGAGTGTGGACAGAGCGGCCGAGACCCTGGTCCTTGCCGGGGATGTGTGTCCGGCGCGGACCAGGGTCTCGGCCTGGCTGTACGTCTGAGTCAGGCGCTGGCCAGCACGGTCTTGCGCTGGCGCTGCATGACCACGCCTCCGGTGGCCACGGCGACGAACCCGGCCGCGGCGAGGGACGCGAGGGCCCACGGGAACTCGTCGTTCGACGACGATGTCGCGACGTTGTCGCCACCGGTCGACGCAACCGACTGCTGTTCGTCGTGCTCGATCTGGGCCTTGGTACGCCCGTCCAGGTAGAGCTGTTCGTCGTACTCGATCTGGGCCTTGGTGCCTCCGTCGTCCAGCGCGATCTGCGACGTCGACTCACCGGGGTCGGGTCGGGCCATGGCCGGTGCGGCCGCGAGGCCGGCGAGCAGGGTGGCTGCGGCGGCGGCCGCCGAGCAACGGGCGAGGAGCGTGTTGCGGGTCATGACTGCCTCCTGGGGCATGGTTCCTGGACCTGCGATCGCGAGCTGGTCTCGCGCTTCACCCTCTGAAGGGGAC
>JBOGDU010000249.1:0-6882 GCA_050743145.1 Jiangellaceae bacterium
GGCCCGGCAAGGCGCAGTACACGCTGTGTTGCGACGACTCGACGGGCGGCACCGTCGACGACCTCATCGCCTACCTGCGTTCCGACGACGACCTGCTGCTGATCCCCAACGCGGCCAACTGCGCCGAGGTGGTCCGGCGGTTGTCCGCGGCGGCTCCCCCCGCCGTCGAGATCCGCGACGCCCACCGTGCCTACGCCGTGCTCGCCGTCCAGGGCACCCGCAGCGACGAGACTCTGCACGTGATCGGGCTGCCCACCGGCCACGACTACATGGCGTTCGCCGCTGCGTCGTGGGAAGGAACGACGGTGACGGTGTGCCGGACCGGCTACACCGGTGAGCGCGGCTACGAACTGGTGGTCCCGTGGGGCGATGCCAGGGCGGTCTGGGACGCATTGCTCGCAGCCGGCGAGCCGTACGGCATCCTGCCCTGCGGGCTCGCAGCGCGTGACACGCTGCGAACCGAGATGGGCTACGCGCTGCACGGGCAGGACCTCTCGATGGACATCACGCCGGTGCAGGCGCGGGCGGGGTGGGCCGTCGGGTGGGACAAGCCGACGTTCTGGGGTCGCGACGCGCTGATGGCCGAGAGGAAGGCCGGGCCGGCCCGGCTGCTGCGCGGCATCAGCGCCATCGGCCGCGGCATACCGCGACCGGGCATGGTCGTCATGGTCGACGGCGGCGCTGCCGGGCGGGTGACGTCGGGCACGTTCTCACCGACGCTGCGGAAGGGCATCGGCCTGGCACTCCTGCCGCCGGACGTCGTCGACGGCGCGCGGGTCGACGTTGATGTTCGCGGCCGGCCGGAGCCGTTCGAGGTCGTACGGCCGCCGTTCGTCCGGCCTTCCACGCGCGAGGCGTGACGGTGCGCGGCAAGCCCCTGTCAGCGGCGTTCAGACGGAGCAACTGGACCCGACATGCGTGAACGACCCTGCGCTGAGTCAACCTTGCCATGCAGCTTCAGGAGCAGCCCGCCATGTCGTGAACACGGTGCCGGCTATGTTGCGAGGATTCGTGCGAGGGCGCGCGCGGTGAGGCCGATGCGGGCGAGGCTGGCTGTGATGGCGATAACCATGGGCCAGGCCATGGTCGGCGCGGCCAGCGCGACGGCGGTGATCATGGCGGTGTCGAGCACGATGAGGCCGGTTCCGCCGAGCGCCGTAAGCCTGGTGCGCATGTAGCTGGTTGTGTCGGTCGCGACGGTGAGGAGCAAGGCGACGGTGCCGAGCAGGATCGCGCCGAAGGCGATGCCGATGCCGGTGGGGAGGGGCCAGGTCCAGGCATGGGCGGTGATCAGGGATGCGGCCCAGCAGCCTCCGACGGCTGGTCCGGTGGCGAGCAGCGCGAGCGCGGCCCGGTGCCCGGGTGCGCGGCGAATGAAGGCGGTGGTGATCTGATCGACAGCGCCGAACTCGGCGATGGCGGCCGCGGCCGCGCGCTCCGGGGTCAGCCCGCCCAGCGCGTGGTGGTGGAAGGTTTCGATCAGCCCGTCGGCCAACTCGTCGGCGGCGTCGGCGGGCAGCCGAAGGCGCAGCGCGGTCAGATGGGTCTCGATCAGAGAGTGGCTGGCCATGATCGCCGATCCAACAGTGAGGTGACGGTGGCGGCGAACTCGCGCCAGTCCGCCTGTTCGCGGGCGAGCCTGCGGCTGCCGCTCGGGGTGAGCCGGTAGCTGCGGCGCCGGCGGCCGTCGACGGTCGACCACGAGCTCTCCACGAGGCCGGCACCCTCGAGACGGTGCAGTGCGGGGTAGATGGTGCCGGTGGGCAGGTCGAACCGCCCGGCGCTTCCGTCGCGGAGCGCTTCCTTGATCGCGTACCCGTGCCGTGGCCCGTCGACCAGGGCCGCCAATAGCAACACGTCGAGATGACCCTTGAGCACTTGCGCGTCGGCCCGCATAGATAGGTATGCTACACCGTGAGGATAGGTAGCAAACCTAGCTATGACCCGGGAAGGCGGCAGCGCGTTGGGTGGGGCTCCTGCGATCGTCGTCGACGACGTCACCAAGCGCTACGGTGAGTTACGCGCACTTGACGGGGTCGACGTGGAGGTGCCGCCGGGCGGCGTGCTCGGGCTGCTCGGGCCCAACGGCGCGGGCAAGACCACGGTGGTGCGGATCCTGACCACGCTGCTGCCGCCGGATGCTGGCCGGGCCGCGGTGGCCGGGTTCGACGTCGTCAGCCAGGCACCCTCGGTGCGTTCCGTGATCGGGTTGTCCGGTCAGTATGCCGCGGTGGACGCGTATCTGACCGGTGCGGAGAACCTGCAGATGATCAGCCGGCTGTGCGGGCTGACCCGCTCGGCAACCACCCGCCGCGCGGAGGAATTGCTGGATCTGTTCGACCTGACCGGGGCGGCCGGACGCACGGTGCGCACCTATTCCGCCGGAATGCGCCGCCGCCTGGATGTGGCGGCCAGCCTGGTCGCCCGCCCGGCCGTGTTGTTCCTGGACGAGCCGACCACCGGGTTGGACCCGCGCGGACGCATCGGGCTATGGCGGCTGCTGGCCGGGTTGACCAGCGAAGGAACAACCGTGCTGTTGACCACCCAGTACCTGGAAGAGGCCGACCAGCTCGCCGACCAGATCGTGGTGATCGACGCCGGGCGGGTCATCGCCACCGGCACCGTCGAGCAGCTCAAGACCCAGATCGGCGGGGATCGACTGGAACTACAGACACTCCCCGGCGATGACCCGGCCCCGCTGGCGGCGGCCCTGGCAGGCCTCGGCCCGCAGCGTCCAATGGTGGACGTGGTGACCGGCAAGGTGGTGGTGCCGGTCACCAACGGGCCGGGCGTGCTACTCGAGGTCGCGACCCGGCTCGCCCAGGCAGGGTTGCGCGTAGCCGACCTGGCGTTGCGCCGGCCCACCCTCGATGACGTGTTCCTCGCCCTAACCGGCCAACCCACCGTGCCTGCGTCGACAGGAAGGTCCGCACCCTCGGGGAGGCCAGCGTGAGCACGCCAACAGCACGGGCTGATCTGGTGCAGATGAGCGGGCCGGGCTGGCTGGCCTCCAACACGCTCACCGTGACCGGGCGCAACCTGCGCCGGTTGGTCCGGGTGCCGACCCTGATCGCGTACGCCACCGTGCAGCCGGTCCTGTTCGTGCTGCTGTTCACCTACGCCTTCGGCGGCGCCATCCAGCCACCGGGCGTGGAGAAATATGTCGACTACCTGCTTCCCGGCCTCTATGTGCTGGCGATCGCATTCGGCGCCTCGCAGACCGGGGTGGCCATCGCGGACGACCTGACCACCGGCATGATCGACCGGTTCCGGGCACTACCCATGACCCGCGCGGCCGTACTCGCCGGGCGCACCGTCGCCGACGCCATCCGCAACCTGTTCGTCCTCGCCCTGATGACCGCCGTCGCGCACGCGATCGGGTTCCGCTTTCACGTCGGCCCCGTCGCCGCTCTCGCCGCGATCGGGCTGGCACTCGCCGTCGGCGCGGTGTTCTCCTGGATCAACGCGCTGATCGGGCTACTCGTCCGTGATGCCGAATCGGCCGGCCTGGTCGGGCTGCTACCGGTCATCCTGCTCGTCTTCACCAGCTCCACCTTCGTCCCGATCGCGACAATGCCCGGTTGGCTGCAAGCATTCGCGAAGATCAACCCGATCACCGTCACGGTCGACGCGATGCGCGCCCTCTGCCTGGGCGGACCCACTGCTAGCCACCTCTGGCAAGCCCTAGCCTGGATCGGCGGCCTACTCGCAGCCACCATCCCCGCCGCCGTCACCCGCTACCGGCACACCACCACCAGCTGATCCGCAGACGGCCGTTGACCAAGAAGGACGGGGACCAAGTGACCATCGAGGCCAACGCGTGAGGGGGACGCGTCTGTCCGTGTCGCCACTGACTCTTGCCTGGCCACCGTCCTCGGCGACCGGCCTCACACCAAACCGTCCGAACCGGAAGCACCTCGCGAGGGCGATTCGATGGTGAGCCGGCCGAGGCGCTGTGGGTCTGCGATCACGTCGATCGCCACTATCTTCCCGTTGGTGATCGTGAAGGTCATGACCGTGCCGAGACGTCCGTGGGGTGTCACAAGGATCGCCGGACGGCCGTTGACGAGCCCGCTGTGGGCGTTCCTGGCCCGGTGCGAGAATGCCAGCGCCTGCCGCGCCACCGGGCCGGCCCCGCGCAGGCGAGTGGGGGTCCCGGGGGGCGCTGCGTGGGGGTCGGCGCGAACTGCGACGTCGGGGTCGAGCATGTCGAGCAGCGCAGCGAAGTCGCCGTTTCGTGATGCGGCAAGGAAGGCGTCGACGACCTCGCGCTGGCGGTTCCGATCGGCGCTGGGTATGGCTGCGGCGCGCACCCGGCGGCGTGCGCGGCTGGCCAGCATCTTGGTCGCCTGGGTCGAGCGCCCAGCGATCGGCGCGATCTCGTGGAAGGGCACGGCAAACATGTCGTGCAAGACAAACGCCAGCCGCTCCGCGGGGGTCAGCGTGTCCAACACGACCAGTAGGGCCAGGCCTACCGAGTCGGCCAGCATCGCCTCCTGCTCCGGGCCGGGGCTGTCCGCGGGTAACGGTGTGTCAAGGGAAACCTCATGCCGCGCCTTGCGGGAGCGCAGCATGTCCAGGCACACGCGCGCCACAACGGTGGTGAGCCAGGCTCGGCTGTTGTGGATGCCGTTCGTGTCGGCCCTGGCAAGCCGCAGCCAGACTTCTTGGACCGCGTCGTCGGCCTCGCTGCGCGAGCCGAGCATGCGGTAGGCAACCGCGCGCAGGTGGCTTCGGTGCGCCTCGAATTCGTCCACGGTTACCTTTCCACTGCGCCCTCCGTCATAGCAGTGACGAATGAAGACAAGCAGAGGTAACCAGGAGGAGCGATGGAACCGCTGGTTTCGACGGTCGAGATCTCGCGCCCGCCGGAGGAGGTCTTCGCCTTCGCCACCGACCCGCTCAGATTCGCTGAGTGGCAGCGCGACGTGGTCAGCGTGCGCATGCTCGCGGACTCACGGTTCACTACGACCCGGCGGATCAGCGGCGCCGAGCGCACGATGACTCAACAGATCACCCGCAACGACCCCCCTCACGGCTGGGCCGCCCAGGGCATCGACGGCCCGATCCGTCCGCACGCCACGATCACCATCGAGCCACTCAACGACGGCAGCCGGTCACGGGTCACCTTCGTCCTCGACTTCGAAGGTCACGGACTCGGCATACCCCTTGTACCATTGGTACGCCGACAGGCGCAGAAGGGCGCTCCGAACAGCTACCGGAACCTCAGGCAACTCCTCGAAAGCGACCAGTAGCAGGGGCATTTGCCCAGCCCCCGAACGCACCTATGCCGAGACCGCTGAAGTGCCCGCACATCGGCACGAGGTCGAGCGGCCAGAGCCCGTCGAGACGATGCCGTTGGCTGGAGCGCGTGGGAGCCCGAATCGGACGATGTGTCATTTGAGTGGCGCATCAGCGGCAGGGCTCGTCGTCTGGGTCCGGGAGGACGCATTCTGTTGCGCGCGACAAGCGACATCATGCGCGCGACACAGATCAGCGCGGCCGTCGAGACGCGTTTGGTGCCCGCAGCGGTCACCCGCACCAGGGCCTGCCTGCCGCCCGCGGCCAACGCCCGACGCCGGCGGTTCGCCGACATCCGCGTCACCCTGAAACGCCGGGCCGCCTCCCGGTCACTGGCCTCCGCCTCGATCAAATCGGCAACGGCCAACCGCACTGGAACGGCTGCCCCGTAGCAGCACGGAGCGTGGGAGGTCGCGGTGACTCGACTCGTCAGGGTGGGGGCGCCGTGTCCGCAGTGTCGGTGCCGGCGAGCAGCACGGCAGCCGCCCGCAGGTGGGGAACCGCGAGCAGTGCGCCCGTTCCGTCGTCGCGACCGATCTCGTAACCGACCAGCGGGTCCAGCTTCAGCATGTCGAGCAGCACGGCGTGTCCGGGATCTCCGGATCTGTGCCCGGCGACCACCCACCGCGCGGTGCGCCGCCCGATGCGTCGCGCGACCGCGGCCGCCGCAGTGGAGACGAGCCCGTCGAGAACGAGGGGGGTCTGACGAACGGCGCTCTGGGACACGAACCCGGTCAGAGCGGCGAGGTCGGCACCGCCTACGGCAGCGAGCAGGTCGATCATGTCGCCGTCCCCCGCGACGATTCGCCTGCCGCGCCGCGCGGCATCCCGGACTGCCGCGCACTTGCGCATCCAGCCGCGGTCGTCGATGCCTGAACCCCGGCCGACGACGGCCGCGACCTCATTGCCGGTGAGGACGGCCGCCAGCGTCGCCGCCGGTGTGCTGGAGGCGACCCCGAGGCCGGTGGCCACGAGCAGGTCGGCGCCCCGGTCGACCTCGTCGTCGGCGACCTTCACGCCCACGCCGAACGCAGCCTCCGCCTCCGCCCGGGTGAGCGCATCCTCGATGTCGATGCGCCCGGTGCCACGCCTGATCCGGTGATCCTCCACCTCCGGCGGCAGGCGCGCGGCGTCGGCGTCGACCGCGATGTCGACGACCCGCAGGCCGGTCGCGGTGAGATCGGCGAGGGCCGCAGGAGGCCCGGCGTAGAGCAGGTCGCGGACGCGATCGGGCGTGGCGGTAGGGGGCTGGGCCGAGACGCCCGCGGCGGCGATGCCGTGATCGCCGGCGAAGCAGACGAGCCGGACCCGCGCAAGGGCGGTGGTCGGGAAGCGGCCCTGGACAGCTGCCATCCAGACGGCGAGGTCGCCGAGCCGGCCCAACGATCCGAGCTCCGCGAGCCGTGCCCGGGCACGGCCTCGGGCCGCCTCGTCCAGGAGAGGGATCCGGGCCGCGCGGTCGGACAGGTCGAGGGGCACGCTGCGTCCTCTGCCGGTGGTGGCTGACGTGAGAACCATAGAGAGGGAGCGTGCGGGCTCCATGCTCGCGGCAGCTGGTGTGGTTGGGACCGTCCCCGTCGC
>JBOGDU010000250.1:0-22287 GCA_050743145.1 Jiangellaceae bacterium
ATCCCCGACGACGCCTACGGCGGGACCTTCCGACTGGTCAGCAGGGTGGCGGCGCGCTGGGGCGTCTCGTGGAGCGTCGCACACATGACCGACCCGGCAGCCGTGCGAGCCGCCATGCGGCCGGAGACGAAGGTCGTCTGGGTCGAGACGCCGACGAACCCGCTGCTGGGAATCGCCGACATCACCGCCCTGGCGGAGGTGGCTCACGCCGCCGCCGCGCTGCTCGTCGTCGACAACACCTTCGCCACGCCGTACCTGCAGCAGCCGCTCGCGCTGGGCGCCGATGCCGTCGTGCACTCGACGACGAAGTACTGCGGTGGTCACTCCGACGTCGTCGGTGGCGCGCTCGTGGTCGCCGACGACGCCCTGGGCGACGAGCTGGTCTTTCACCAGAACGCGATCGGCGCCGTCGCCGGACCCTTCGACGCGTGGCTGGTGTTGCGCGGCCTGCGGACGCTCGGCGTCCGGATGGACCGTCACTGCGACAACGCGGAGCGGATCGTCGACCAGCTGGTGGCGCACCCGCGGGTGACAGAGGTGTTCTATCCCGGGCTGGCCGGCCACCTCGGCCACGAGGTGGCGGCCAAACAGATGCGCCGGTTCGGCGGGATGGTCTCGCTCCGCGTCGAGGGCGGCGAGGCCGCGGCCCTCGAGGTGTGCCGCCGGGCACGGCTGTTCACCCTCGCCGAGTCACTCGGCGGCGTCGAATCGCTGATCGAGCACCCGGGACGGATGACCCACGCCAGCGTCGCCGGCAGCCCGCTGGAGGTCCCGGCCGACCTGGTCCGCCTCTCGGTCGGCATCGAGAGCGTCGAGGACCTCTGTGCCGACCTCGCCCAGGCGCTCTCGCCGTAGCCGCGGTCCGGTTGCCCGGGGCGGCGCGGCGGTCTCGACGCCCGCTCCGCGTCCGTACACTTGATCTCATGGCGGACCCGGGCGTTGCGCGGCGGTTGCGCATCGCGCTCGACATGTACGAGATCGGCGAGCACCTGCAACGGTCGCGGCTACGGCGGGAAATGCCCGATGCGTCCGATGCGGAGATCGAGGCCGAGGTCCGGGCCTGGCGGCTGCGCCGACCCGGCGCCCCGCACGGCGACGCAATAGGGCCGCCCTCACGCCGGTTCGGATGAACGCCGTCGAGGCCGGTCTGCGGCGCTTGGCGAGTGATCTGATCGGGAGCGGTCGCGCCTGGGCACTGGTCGGTGGGTTCGCCGTATCCGCACGTGCTGAGCCGCGCTTCACCCGTGATGTCGACGTCGCTGTCGCCGTGCCCGATGACGCAAGTGCGGAAGCGCTCGTGCGCTCACTGATCGCGGGCGGCTACCGACTGCTGGCCTCCATCGAGCAGGACGTCGCGGGGCGGCTCGCCACCGTGCGGCTGAACTGCCCGGTGACGGACGACGAGGACGTCGTCGTCGATCTACTGTTCGCGAGCTCCGGCATCGAGCCCGACATCGTGAACGCAGCGGAGCGGGTCGAGATCGTGCCCGGGCTGGTCCTTCCGGTGGCTGCGACAGGGCATCTCATCGCGCTCAAGTTGCTCGCGCGAGACGATGAAGCCAGGCCCCAGGATCTCGCGGATCTGCGTGCACTGCATGCCGTCGCCGGACCGGGTGACCTCGCGCTGGCACGCGAAGCGGTCACCCTGATCTCCAGCCGGGGGTACGCCAGAGGCCGCGACCTGGCCGCCGCCCTGGATGCGCTTGTCGGCCGCTGACGACGCCACTCGTTCGTCGGCGAATGCCGTCCGGTCGAGCCATGCATGTCGCCGGGCGCGGCCCGACGAACAGGTTCGACTGGTCTCCCTTGCCGAGCGACCAGCGCAAACGCGGGTCCGGAGGTCGAACCGTCCTGTTGGTCGGGCCGCTTTGGCTGACGCCGGGCAGGGGATCCTCTTCCGTTCAGCCGTCGGAGCGCCCGCGGAGCTCTTGGAGCACCTGGGAGCCGATCTGCCCGATTGCAGCCTCGGGGTCGACGCACGCGACCTGGACGGCGACATAGTCTGCCCCCACCTCGTCGACGAGGGGTCGGTAGGCCTCCGCCAGTTCGTCCAGGTCGCGCACGATCGAGTACTGGCCGAGGATCTCGTCGCGGTCCATCTCGTCCGCCCGCTTGCGCAGGATCATCGGGTCGGCGACCTCGAGTCTGCCGGGCGCACGCAGCCCTCGCATCGGCGCCAGCGCCTCCCATGCCTCGTCGTCGTCGGCCGCCAGCACGACCCAGCGCGTGGCCATCACCGTGGTCGCGGCGCCGCGTGAGGCCGCCGCCGCCCGGTAGGGCCCGATGACCTTCTCCACCGTCGACGCCGGTTCCTTGACGCTGGTGATCAGGCCGTCGGCGTGCAGGCCGGCGAAGGTCGCCGACTTCGGGCCGCCGGCGGCCATCCACACCGGCACCTCGCCGAGCGGCGGGCTGTAGAGCCTGGCCGCATGGGTCGAGTAGTACGTGCCCTCGACGTCGAGCTTCTCGCCGGCCAGCAGGCCCTGGATGATGCGCAGCGCCTCATCCATCCGGGCGATGCGCTCGCCGTACCCGGGGAAGTCGTACCCCAGCGGTGATTCGTTGATCGCCTCCCCGGTGCCGACGCCGAGCCGGAAGCGGCCCCCGGACAGTCGGTCGACCGTCGCCGCGGCCTGTGCGATCAGTGCCGGGTGGTAGCGGAACAGCGGTGCGGTGACGCTGGTGGCGAGCTCGACCTGCGAGGTCGCCTGGGCGACGGCGCCGAACCAGGTCCAGACGAAGCTCGCGGCCGACCGGTCGTCCACCCAGGGATGGAAGTGGTCCGCGCCGGTGACGACGTCGAATCCGGCCTGTTCGGCCATGACGGCCTGCCGGACGAGGACCTCGGGCTGGTAGGACTCGTGGCTGCACAGCCAGGCGAACTTCACGTCTCGGATCCCTTCGCGCTCGGGAGAGGCGGCGCCGCCAACCTAGCCGCTGGTCGGGCGGGTCTCGGGCATCCGCGTGGAGAGCGCGGCGGCGACCCCGATGACGATCGCCCCTGCACCCAGCGCCGCCGTGAAGCTGACCTCGTCGGCGAGCCATCCGGCCAGCAGCGGTCCGGTGACCGCGCCGAGATCGGCAGCCATCTGGAAGGCCGCGACGACCCGCCCTCCCTGCCCCTCGATGACGTCGCCGACGACGGCGGCCGGCGCGACCCCGAGGAATGCGGCGGCGACGCCGTAGACCGCCATCGCGGCCAGGAAGCCCGGCAGCGTCTGGATCCCGATCAGCATCGCCATCGACACGACGCCGAGAACGCTGCCACCCACCATGGCCGGCTTGCGGCCGATCTGGTCCACGACCCGTCCTGCCGGCCACAGTGCCGCTGCCTGGCTCAACGACCCGACGAGGAACCCGATGCCGACCCAGAACGCCGTCCGGCCGAGGACGTCGGCCACGAACAGGGGGATGAGCGAGGACCGGACGCCGAACAGGATCCAGCCGGTGCCGAGGTTGGTCACCAGTGCCGCTCGGTATGCCGGATTGGCGAGAGCCGCCCGCAGGCTACTGCGGGGCGACGTCGTGCCGTCGGTGGTGACAGGCGGTCCGGCTACACCGCGTAGCGCGACCACCGTGATGACCAGCGCGACGGCGAGGGTGCCCGCGTAGACGAAGAACGGGGCCCGCAGGGAGATGGCGGCGAGGGCTCCGCCGAACGCGGGACCGGTCACGCCGCCGACGAGGAATCCGCCCTGGAACCAGGCCGACGCCCGCCCGCGCTGGTCGGGCCGGACGATGCGCAGCAGCAGGCTGACCGCGGAGACCGTGAACATCGCCGAGCCCACACCGCCGACACCACGGAGCACGAGCAGTTGCGCGTACGACTGGGCAAGGCCCGCCAGCACGCTGGACACGGAGACGATCGCAAGCCCGGCGGCCAGCACGACTCGCTCGCCGAACCGGTCGACCAGTCGCCCGCCGGCCAGCGCCGAGGTCAGCCGCATCAAGGCGAACGCTGAGACGACGGCACCTGCGGCGGCGTTGCCCACGCCGAACTCGCGAGCGAACAGCGGGATGACCGGCGCGACGATGCCGAAGCCCACCGCGACCGCGAAGGCCACGGCCGCCAGCACCGCGACGGCCGACGGCATCTCGCCGAGCAGCCGACGGGCGACCGCGGAGCGGTGTACCGGATCGCCCGGCGGTCCGGGGAGGGTCACTCCAGCGCCATGACCGCCTCGGCGTCGGCTTCGGCAGGTGCAGCGCCGCGCAGCGTGAGCTCCGGGATGAAGAAGGCCACGACGAACGCGACCGCGACGATCGGCAGAGCCGTGATGAAGACGTCGTGCAGGGATCGGACCCAGGCGTCGACGACGACTGCCTTCACATCCGTCGGCAGCGCCTGGATGGCCTGGACGTTGTTGGCGATCTGGGACTCGTCAGCGCCCGCGGGTAGCGCGCCGCCCGCGCCCGACTCCGCGATGTAGTGGCCGAGGCGGGTGGTGAGCACCGCTCCGAAGATGGCAGTGCCGAAGGCGGCGCCCATCGACCGGAAGAACGTCACGCTGGACGTCGCCGAACCCATGTCACGGCGCTCGACCGCGTTCTGCACGGCTGTCACGACGATCTGCATGGTCAAGCCCAGCCCGGCGCCGAAGACGAAGAAGTAGATCGCGATCTGCCAGTACGGCGTGCCGACGCCCAGGGTCGAGAGCAGGAAGACGCCGACGCCGGTCACGGCTGCGCCCAGGATCGGGTAGATCCGGTACCGGCCGGTGCGGGTGACCAGGTGGCCGGACGAGATGGAGGTGGTGAACAGTCCGGCCACCATCGGGAGCAGCGCCAGGCCCGACTCCGTCGGTGACATCCCCTGGACCACCTGGAGATAGACGGGCAGGAAGATGATCCCGCCGAACATCGCCATTCCCATGATCGCGGTGAAGATCACCGTCGGCGTGAACACCCGGTTGCGGAACAGGCGCATCGGGATGACCGGCTCCTCGGCGCGGAACTCGACGGCCAGGAACAGGCCGGTGAGCAGGATGCCGGCGCCCAGAAGGGCGAGCGAGAACGGGTCGGTCCAGCCGTAGGCGGGACCAGCCCACGCGGTGAACAGCAGGATCGACGTCACAGCGGCGACGATGAGGGCTGCACCGAGGTAGTCGATGCGGTGGTCGCGGCGGACCTTCGGCATGTTCAGCGCGAGCGAGGTCACGACCAGTGCGGCGATGCCGATCGGGATGTTGATCCAGAAGATCCACTGCCAGCCCGGCCCGTCGGTGAACCACCCGCCGAGCAGCGGACCGCCGACGCTGGAGACACCGAACACCACGCCGAAGTAGCCCTGGTAGCGGCCGCGCTCGCGCGGCGGTATGACATCGCCGATGATCGACAAGGCGAGCGCCATGAGCCCTCCGGCGCCCAGGCCTTGGATCGCCCGGCCGCCGATGAGCATGCCCATACTGCCCGCGGCGCCGGCGACGAGCGAGCCGGCGAGGAAGACGACGATCGCCGTCTGGAAGATCGGCCGCCGTCCGTACAGGTCGGAGATCTTTCCCCACAGGGGCGTGGAGGCCGTGGAGGTGAGCAGGTAGGCGGTGACGACCCAGGACAGGTGCTCGAGGCCGCCCAGGTCGCTGACGATGCGCGGCAACGCCGTGCCCACGATGCTCTGGTCGAGGGCGGCGAGGAACATGCCCGCCATGACCCCGCCGAGGACGACGAGAATCTGGCGGTGGGAGAGGTAACTGTGCTCGTCGGCGGTCGGCGCCTTCGTGGCGTCGGAGAAGGTCACGAACTCTCCAGGATGTCGTGATGGGAGGCGTCGGGACGGGCTACGGAGTCGAGGGCTCCAGCCATGCGGTCGAGCAGTCCGGCGAGTCGCGCCCGGTCGTCGTCGGACCAGTCGGCTGTTGCCGCCCGGAAGATGGCGCGCCGCTCGCCGATGATCGTCGCGAGACGTTTCCGACCGGCGGCAGAGGTCGACAGCAGGGCGGCGCGGCGGTCGTCGGGATCGCTGGACCGCTCGACCAACCCCAGGTGCTCGAGAGCGCTGACGTGGCGGCTCACCGTCGACTGGTCGAGGTGCATGGCGTCGGCGAGCACCGAGACGCGGACCGGACCGCTGCAACCGATCTCGTGCAGGACGGTCGTGAGTGCGGGGTCGAGCCCGCCGGTCGTCGACATCCGTTTCAGCCGCCGGAACAGGCGGACGAACGCCTGATGGAGGTCGTCCTCCGGCGCGGCGGACATGCCGGCCGCGTCGTGGGCGGTGTGAGATTTGCTTGCATGCACCCCGCATCTATATCACCGCTTGCTTGTGCCACGCAACTTGTTTAGGCGATGTTGTCGCACGCGTGGTCGCCCGGAGCCGCCGATACGCAACGTGGGAGACTCGCGATGTGCCCATCAGCACGCCGCCGGTGACACCGGCCGACGTCGAGGCCGCCCGCGATCTCCTCCGCGACGTCGTCCGCCCGACGCCGTTGGAGATCTCGCGCTGGCTGGCCGGACTCGTCGGCGGACCGGTGCATCTCAAGTGCGAGAACCTCCAGCGTGCCGGTTCGTTCAAGATCCGCGGTGCGTACGTCCGCATCGCCCGGCTCAGCGACGAGGAGCGCGCCCGAGGTGTCGTCGCGGCCAGTGCGGGCAACCACGCGCAGGGTGTCGCCCTCGCGGCGAACATGCTCGGCGCGAAGGCGACCGTGTTCATGCCGGAAGGGGCGCCGATCGTCAAGGAGAAGGCCACCCGCTCGTACGGTGCCGATGTCCGGTTCTCCGGATCGACCGTCGACGAGGCGCTCGTGGCGGCCGCCGAGTTCGCGGCGGAGACCGGAGCGGTCCTGATCCACCCGTTCGACCACCCCGACGTCATCGCGGGCCAGGGCACCGTCGGCCTGGAGATCATGCAGGAATGCCCGGACGTCCGGACGATCATCGTCAGCACGGGTGGTGGAGGCCTGCTCGCCGGGATCGCGCTCGCCGTCAAGGACGTCCGGCCGGACGTCCGGGTCGTCGGTGTCCAGGCCAGTGGGGCGGCGGCCTACCCGGCTTCGTTGGCGGCCGGCGGGCCGGTCACGATCGACGCCATGGCGACCATGGCCGACGGCATAGCCGTCGCCTGCCCGGGTGAGGTCCCGTTCGCGCTCGTGCGCGACTTCGTCGACGAGATCCGAACGGTCAGCGAGGACTGGCTCTCACGTGCGCTCGTGCTGCTGCTGGAACGGGCCAAGCTGGTCGTGGAGCCGGCCGGTGCGGCCGCCGTGGCTGCGCTGCTGGCCCACCCGACGGAGTTCGAACCCCCGGTGGTGGCCGTCCTGTCCGGAGGGAACGTCGATCCGCTGCTGCTGCTGCGGGTGATCCGGCACGGCATGGCGGCCACGGGCCGCTACCTGTCCTTCCGCGTGCGGATCCCCGACCGACCCGGAGCGCTTGCTCGGCTGCTGGGCGAACTGGCCGCCGCCGACGCGAACGTGCTCGACGTGGTCCACGAACGCACCGGAGCGCAGCTGCACGTCGACGAGGTGGAGGTCGCCCTGCAGGTGGAGACCCGCGGTCCGGAGCACCGCGCCCGGGTGCTGTCGTGGCTGCGCAAGGCCGGCTATCCCTTGTCGATCGAGTAACGAAACTTTGCCGGAACAGAAAGTCGAGTTGACGAATCGGCAAGTCTGCCCTCAGTATGTGCCCATGAGCGAACGAAGCACCCGTGAGATCCTCGAAGACGTCGCTGCCGGCCGTCTCGACCCGGCCGAGGCGTCCAGACAGCTCGACGCGGCGACCGGCGACACCGCCGATCACCAGGCCCCGCCGACGTCTGCGGCAGCCGCCGCGGACGAGGCGCCGAGCAGGCCCGCGGCGACGCCTGCGGTGCCCGACATCGAGCGCGTCCTGGTGCGAGCCACGTCGCGACGCGTGCGCGTCGTCGGCGACCCGTCGGTGGCCACGTACGCCGTCGACGGCCCGCACCATGTCCGGCGCGAGGGCGGCACGCTGATCGTGGCCGGCGAGGTCGACCCGATCCCCACCGACGACGCCTTCACCCTGCTGTCCGGCGGCCGGTGGCGCGAGGTCGCCGACCGCGTCCAACACGGTCTCGGTCAGGCCCTCGAACTGCGCGTACGCGTACGCCCCGACCTCCCGGTCGGCGTCGAGGTCATCGCGGGATCCCTGCACGTGGAGGGCGCCAAGGCGATCGACCACGTGCGCGTCACGGCCGGGTCGTTGCGCGTCAGGGGCGTCGAGAGCCCGTTCGACCTGCTTGTCCAGGCCGGATCCGCGCAGGTCGAGGCACTGCTGGACCGTGGCCGGTCGCGGCTGCGCTGCGAGTCCGGCTCCCTGCAGTTGACGCTGCTGCCCGGATCGGACGTGCGGGTGCGTTCGGACGTCCAACTCGGCCGCTTCGTCACCGATCCGGAGCGGCAGGGCCGCGACCGTAACCGCGACTTCGTGGTCGGCACCGGCGCGGCCGAGGTCGACGTCGAGGTCGTCATGGGGAGTGCGACGGTCAAGGCCGCGGCGTGAACGGGAGCGGGCCGGCGTCGTATCCTCCGCCGCGAAACTGCCCGGTCTGCGGCGACGAGCTCCACGTCACCCGCCTCGGCTGCCCGTCCTGCGGTAGCGAGCTTGCCGGACGGTTCGCACCCTGTCCCTACTGCGCTCTGGGCGAACAGGATCGGCAAATCCTTCGCACTTTCCTGGTGTCCCGCGGGAACATGAGGGAGTTGGCCCGTGATCTGAAGGTCAGCTACCCGACGGCGCGCCAGCGCTTCGGCGAGATGCTCGGGCGACTGGGGCTGGAGGTGTCCGCGGGCCATGACGGGCATGCGCACGCGGGAGCGGCAAGCCGCGAGGACGTCCTGCGCCGGCTGGCGGCGGGCGACCTCGACCTCGACGAGGCGAGCGTCCTGCTGAACGCCGCGGGCCGTGGACCGTCGGAACAGGCTGCCATGCTCGCCGACGACATCGACGACGAAGGAGACACCGAGTGAACGCGATCATCGCCGAAGGTCTGGTCAAGACCTTCGGGTCCGGCGACAAGGCGGTCAAGGCCGTGGCCGGCGTCGACCTCGTGGTTGCGAAAGGCAGCGTGGTAGGTCTCTTGGGGCCCAACGGCGCCGGCAAGACCACGATGGTGCGGATGTTGACCACGCTGCTGAGACCCGATGCGGGCTCGGCGGTCGTCGCCGGCTACGACGTGGTGGCCGACCCGCAGGCGGTCCGCGCCAGGATCGGGCTGTCCGGGCAGTTCGCGGCCATCGACGAGAACCTCACCGGCCGCGAGAACCTCTGGCTGTTCGGCCGGCTCTACCAGCTCACCAGCGCCGAGGCGACGATGCGGGCTGGCGAGCTTCTCGACCAGTTCGGGCTCGCCGACGCCGCCGACCGGACCGCCAAGACCTACTCCGGTGGCATGCGTCGTCGCCTCGACCTGGCCGGCAGCCTCATCACCCACCCTGAGGTGCTCTTCCTCGACGAGCCGACCACCGGGCTCGACCCGGGCAGCCGCCTCGACCTGTGGGACGTCATCCGCGAACGGGCCCGCGAGGGCTCCACGATCCTGCTCACCACGCAGTACCTCGAGGAGGCCGACGCGCTGGCCGACCGGATCGTCGTCATCGACCGGGGAGCGATCATCGCCGAAGGCACTGCCGACGAGCTCAAGGCCCAGGTGGGTGGCGAGCGCATCGAGGTCATCATCCACGACCCGGCCGGGCTCGCGCGTGCGGAGGAGATCCTCAATCGGGGCAGCGACGGTCAGTGCGCCGTCGATACCAAGATGCGCCGGCTCACGGTGCCGACCAGCCAGGGCTCCAAGGGATTGGTGCTGGTGATCCGCGACCTCGACGAGGCCGACATCGTCATCGACGACATCGCGCTGCGCCGGCCGACCCTCGACGACGTCTTCCTCGAGCTGACCGGCCATCACGCCGAGGACACCACCGATCCCGCGCAGGAGCTCGCATCCGGGAGGACGACGTGACCAGGACCACGCTCGAGACCACGACGGTCGCGCCGACCGGTGGTGGGCTGGCGTCGGCATTCCGCGATACCAAGGTCGTCGCCTGGCGCAACATCCGTGGCGGCTGGCGGGTGCCCGACACCCAGATCTACATGTTCATCCAGCCGATCATGTTCGTGCTGCTGTTCGCCTATGTCTTCGGTGGCGCGATCCCGGTGCCGGGATTCGAGGACGACCCGCTGGCGTATCGCGAGTACCTGATGGCCGGCATCTTCGCCCAGACCATGGCGTTCGCGGTCGCCCCGGCCAGCGTCGGGCTCGCCGACGACATGCACAAGGGCCTGATCGACCGGTTCCGGTCGCTGCCGATGGCCCGGTCGGGCGTCATCGCCGGACGGGTCGTCGCCGACATGGCCAACCAGGCGATCGTCCTGGTCATCATGATCTTGTGCGGGTTCATCGTCGGGTGGCGCTTCCACAACGGGTTCCCGAGCTTCCTCGCCGCGGTCGGCCTGCTCCTGCTCTTCGCGTTCGCGATGCTCTGGGTCGGTGCCTTGATCGGCCTGTCCGTGGGCAGCCCGCAGGTGGCCGCCTCTGCCGGGCTGATCTGGCTGTTCCCCGTCGTCTTCCTGTCCAACGCGTTCGTGCCGACGCCGTCCATGCCTGACTGGCTGCAACCGATCGCCGAATGGAATCCGATCAGCGCGTTCGTGGCAGCCTGCCGCGAGCTGTTCGGCAACCCGAACCCGTTCGCGTCGGACAACTTCCCAGCCGAGCATCCGGTCCTGCTGTCGCTGATCTGGGTCGTGGTCATCACCGGCGTCTTCGCGCCGCTGGCGATCCGCAAGTACAAGGCCGCCACCACGAAGTGAGGTGAGCGATCCGAGCGTCCGCGCGGGTGCTCAGCTCGTGCTCGCTGGGGCCATGGGCCTCAGACCGTGTAGGGGTGGGCGCCGACGATCTCGACCTGCACGGCTTGCCCGTTCGGGGTGTGGTAGGAGGCGGTGTCCCCGGCCTTCTTGCCGTTGATGGCGGCACCCAGCGGCGACTGCGGCGAGTAGACCTCGATCTCGACCGACTCGTCCAGGGCCAGGAGCTCGCGTGAACCGAGCAGAAACCTCTCGGTCTCCTCGTCCCCGGCGAAGCGGATCTCCACGATCATGCCGGGCTCGACGACGCCGTCGTCAGGCGGGATCTCGCCGACCTTGGCCCGCTGAAGAAGTTGCTGGAGCTGACGGATGCGGGCCTCCTGCTTGCCCTGCTCCTCCTTGGCGGCGTGGTAACCGCCGTTCTCGGACAGGTCACCCTCGGAGCGCGAGGCTTCGATCCGCTTGGAGATCTCGGTGCGGGCGGGGCCCATGAGGTGCTCGAGCTCGGCGCGGAGTCGGTCGTAGCCCTCCTGGGTCAGCCAGGCGACGTTGTCGCTCGTCGAGGTCACGGCATCTGCTCCTTGATACGTGGTTCATCTGGCGGCCGGAACCGGGTGTGGTCGGCCGCCGGACCTGCGCCCGGGTGGGTGGTCGGGGTGTGGAATCCACAAGGGTACCAACACAGGCAGGGGTGCGGCGATTCAGCAGGGTCAGCCGTCGTCGACGACACAACCCCGCAACTGCGGCGCCACGGCGTCGGCCTCGAGGGCGATCTCCGCTTGGACCTGCACGCGCCGGTCGTCCCCCGGCGGTATCTGGACGCTGGTCTGGCCGACCACGACGCGGCGGAGGTCGACCGCCACCAGATCGCAGGCGACGGCGAGTTCGGGAGACCGGACCACCTCGAGGGTCACGGTCATCACACCGCCGGCCGGATCCTCCCAGCCGATCAGCCTCCCGCGCACCGCGTCGTTCGTCTCCTGCAGGATCCACCAGCCCATGGCCGCGACCACGAGCACACCGGCGATGGTCAGCCACACCCAGCGCAGCCAACCGGGGGAGCGGTCGCCGTATCGGTCGGCCGGACGGGCGACAGGCGTGGTCACGGTGCGGGCTCCCGCGGTGAGTGCAGGAAACGGTCGGGCACCATTGTGTCCTGACCCGCTGGACCGACCAGCACCCCCGTCGAGGCAGACCGGAAGAGGTGACAGGTGACCGGGCAGCTACGGCTCATGCACGTGCACGCCCATCCCGACGACGAGTCGAGCAAGGGTGCGGCGACGACCGCCCGATATGTCGCGGAGGGCGTGGAGGTTCTCGTCGTCACCTGCACGGGCGGCGAACGGGGGTCGATCCTCAACCCGAACATGGACCGTCCCGACGTGCAGGCCGACATCGCCACCGTTCGCCGGCAGGAGATGGCCTCCGCGCGCCGGATCCTCGGCATCCGACAGGAGTGGCTGGGCTTCGTCGACTCCGGCTTCCCCGAGGGCGAGCCAACGCCCCCGCTGCCCGACGGCTGCTTCGGTCTCCAGCCGGTCGAGCGCGCCGCCGGAGCGCTGGTAGCGGCGATGCGGACGTTCCGCCCGCACGTCGTGACGACCTACGACGAGAACGGCGGTTACCCCCATCCGGACCACGTCATGTGCCACGTCGTGACGGTGGCGGCTTTCGACGCGGCCGGTGACGCCGACGCCTACCCGGACCACGGCGAGCCCTGGCAGCCGCTCAAGCTCTACTACCACCACGCGTTCAACCGCGAACGCACGCAGGCGTTGCACGACGAGATGCTCCGCCGCGGGCTGGATTCGCCGTACACCGACCGGCTGGCCGGTTGGGCCCCCGACCAGGCCCATGACCGGCGCATCACCACCCGGGTGCCGTGCGCCGACTACTTCCCGGTCCGCGACCGCGCGCTGCTCGCCCATGCCACCCAGGTCGATCCCGAAGGGCCCTGGTTCGCCGTGCCCCTGGAGGTCCACCAGAAGGCCTGGCCGACGGAGGACTACGAACTCGCGCGGTCGCTCGTCGAGGCCGAGATACCCGAGAACGACCTCTTCGCCGGGCTGCGTTGACCCTGGCCCGGCACGTCGCCGTGATGGTGCGACGATGGGTGAGGAGGATCGGCTGATGAGCGTTGTCCAGGCCGTCGTCATGACGGCGAACTTCTCGGCGTCCAGCGATGCCGACGGATCCGGCGTCGGCCCCGGCCTGCTCGGATTCCTGGTGTTCGCCGGGCTGTTCGTAGCGCTGATCGTGCTCTACCGGAGCCTGCGCCGCCAGCTGCGGCGGATCGACTTCGACGCCGAGGGCCAGTCCGACGCCGAGCGCATGCGACGTGACGGTACGACCGGCGACGACCCCGCCCCGTAGGCCATGGCCATGCCCAACCGGCTACGCGACTCGACCAGCCCGTACCTGCTCCAGCACGCCGACAACCCGGTCGACTGGTGGGAGTGGGGCGACGAGGCCTTCGCCGAGGCGCGCCGACGTGACGTCCCGGTGCTGCTGAGCGTCGGGTACGCCGCCTGCCACTGGTGTCACGTGATGGCACACGAGTCATTCGAGGACGAGGCGACCGCGGCCGACCTCAACGCGAAGTTCGTCGCGGTCAAGGTCGACCGCGAGGAGCGACCGGATGTCGACGCTGTGTACATGGAGGCCGTCCAGGCCATGACCGGTCAGGGCGGCTGGCCGATGACGGCCTTCCTCACGCCCGACGGCCGTCCGTTCTACGCCGGTACCTATTTCCCGCCGCGGCCGGCTCATGGCATGCCGTCGTTCCGTCAGGTCCTGGACGCGGTCTCACGGGCCTGGGTCGACCGCAGGGGGGAGGTCGACGACACCGCGTCCGGAATCGCGCGACGGCTCGGCGGTGCCCGAGCTCTGCCCGGTACGGAACCGCCGACTCCGGACCGGTTGAACGAGGCGGCCCGGCACCTCGCCGACGACTTCGACCCCGAGCACGCCGGCTTCGGAGCAGCACCGAAGTTTCCGCCGTCGATGGTGCTCGAGTTCCTGCTGCGCCACCATGCCCGCACCGGCGACCCCACGTCGATGTCGATGGTCGAGACCACGTGTGACCGAATGGCCCGCGGCGGCATGTACGACCAGCTCGGTGGCGGGTTCGCCCGGTACAGCGTCGACCGGGCATGGGTCGTGCCGCACTTCGAGAAGATGCTCTACGACAACGCGCTCCTGCTGCGGGCCTACACGCACTGGTGGCGCGCGACGGGTTCACGTCTGGCCGAGCGGGTGGTGCGCGAGACCGCCGAGTTCCTGCTGCGCGACCTGCGGACCGCCGACGGGGGGTTCGCCAGCGCCCTCGACGCGGACACCGTGGTCGACGGTCGGTCGGCAGAGGGAGCCACCTACGTCTGGACGCCGGGGCAGCTGCGCGAGGTTCTCGGTGACGACGAGGCTGCGTGGGCGACCGCGCTGCTCGGGGTCACCGAGGACGGCTCCTTCGAGGACGGCGCGTCGACGCTCCAACTCCGGCGCGATCCCGACGACGCGGCACGGTGGGCCGGGTTACGCCATCGGCTGCTCTCGGCGCGGGTTCTGCGACCACAGCCGTCACGCGACGACAAGGTCGTCGCGGCGTGGAACGGCTTGGCGATCGCTGCTCTGGCGGACGCGGGAGCCGTGCTGGACGAGCCGTCATGGGTGGACGCCGCCGTCGCGTGTGCCGACCTGCTCGTCCGGGTCCACCTCGACGACCATGGCCGGCTCGTCCGTACCTCGCGCGACGCTCGGCCCGGCCGGCATCCGGGCATACTCGAGGACTACGCCGATGCCGCTGAGGGATTGTTGGCACTCGTCTCGGCCACTGGCGACCCGGTGTGGCTGTCGTTCGCCGAGCAGGTCCTCGACGTCGTCCTGGTGCGCTTCACCGCCGCTGACGGCGGCCTCTACGACACGGCCGACGACGCGATCGACCAGCGCCTGGCCGGGATCCGCCGCCCGCAGGACCCGACCGACAACGCGACGCCGTCGGGCCGATCCGCCGCGGCCGGAGCGCTGTTGACCTTCGCCGCCCTGACCGGCTCGGGCGTGCACCGCGAGGCCGCGGAACGAGCACTCGCTGGTTATGACACCCTCGCGGCCCAGGCGCCGCGCTTCGCGGGCTGGGCGCTCGCCGTCGCCGAGGCCGTCGCTGCGGGCCCCGCGGAGGTCGCCGTGGTCGGTCCGGCCGACGATCCGCGCACGCGCGCCCTGTACCTCGCAGCGTTGCGCGACCCATCGCCGGGTGCCGCCGTCGTGGCCGGCGACCCGGCGGACGCGGCCTCGTCGGCGGTGCCGCTGCTCGCGGGGCGGCCGCTTGTCGACGGCCGTCCGGCGGTCTACGTGTGCCGCGAATTCGTCTGTGAGCGGCCGGTCACCGACCCGGCCGGCCTGGGCGAAGCGCTCGCGTCGACACGACCCGGCGAGGATGTAACCCTGTAATCATCGCTGCACGACGACGAACGACGAGCGGGTCGAACGGATCCGCGGATGGCTGGCCGGGCGCCTGCCGCAGGAGTGGTTCGAGGGGGCGCCGGAGGTCACCGTCGACCGTGACGAGATCACGGTCGTCGGGCGCATCGCGGAGCCCACGGTGGCCGACGACGCGTCCGACGCCGAGCGCGCCGCTGCCGTGTCCGGCCGGATCAAGCAGTTCCGAGAGCAGACCCGAGGCGGCCGGATCGAGATCGCCCGCGAGCTGGAGCACCGCAGCCGACGAAAGGTCGCATGGGGAGTCCTCTGCGCCGACCGGCGCCAGCTGTTCACGACGCTCGCCATGCCGGTCATGACCCGGCTGCGCCAGCCCGAGCGTCAAGTGCTCGACACGCTGGTGGACGCGGGCGTGGCGCGGTCGCGGTCGGAGGCGCTGGCGTGGTGCGTCAAGCTGACAGGTCAGAACACCGAGGCGTGGTTGGCGCAGCTACGCGAGGCCATGGCTCGCGTCGAGCAGGTCCGCGCGACGGGCCCGGACACGGCCACCGCCTGACCTGGCCGTCAGCCCACGGCCACTGCGCCGACACCGAACGCCGCCAGCCACACGCCGACGTGGTGGGCGGCGAAGCCGGCCACGGTGCAGGTGTGGAAGATCTCGTGGAAGCCGAACCAGCGCGGCGACGGGTTCGGCCGCTTGAGCGCGTAGACCACGGCACCCGCAGAGTAGAGCAACCCACCTGCCATGATCAGCACCAGCACGGCGACGCCCGCCCGGGACGCGAACTGCGGGAGCCAGAAGGCCGCGGCCCAACCGAGTGCGATGTACACGGGGACGTACAGCCAGCGTGGAGCGCCGACCCAGAGCACGCGGAAGGCGACTCCGGCCAGGGCGCCCATCCAGACCAGCGTCAGCAGGATCTGGGCATCGCGACGGTCGAGCAGCAGGATCGTGAACGGTGTGTACGTGCCGGCGATGATCAGGAAGATGTTCGCGTGGTCGAGGCGCCGCAGCACTGCGTCGGCG
This sequence comes from Jiangellaceae bacterium, assembly GCA_050743145.1. GTDB lineage: Bacteria > Actinomycetota > Actinomycetes > Jiangellales > Jiangellaceae > DASRTE01. Next base: position 16,232 of record JBOGDU010000250.1, read on the forward strand.
CGTGGCGACCACCGCCCGCGGTGGTAGAGCGCGCTGACGCCGAACAGCAGCGCAGCGGTGAGTGCGAAGATCCCGCCGGTGACCCTCGCCTGTGTCGACGGCGCGAGGACCACGAGTCCGATCCCGGCGGCGAGGGCGACCGGGAACGTGCCCGCATGCAGCCATCCCCGAAGCTTCGGCCGGACCGCTGCGACCGCGTCGCGGACGTGATGGTCGATCGCCACGACCGAAGAGTAACTTACGCCACCGTAGGTTCTCAGCCGTCGCGGCAATCGTTTCATCGTCCCGCCGGCCGGAAGGCCGGGGAGTAGCCTGCCGCGAAGCGGTCGGGTGTCGCCCGCACGACGGAGTGGGAGGTTGTTCGGACGATGGGCCTGGCCGATGTCGTGTACGGCATCTACGGACGCCGGATCCAGCACGACCTGGATCCGAGCCGGATTCCCGGGCACGTCGCGGTGATGCTGGACGGCAACCGGCGCTGGGCCCGTGCGTTCGGGGCACCCACAGCGAGCGGTCACCAGGCCGGTGCCGAGAAGGCGCACGAGTTCCTCGGGTGGTGCAACGAGGTCGGCGTGCAGGTCGTCACACTCTTCCTGCTCTCGACCGACAACCTGAACCGGCCCGACGACGAGCTCGTCCCCCTGATCGGCATCATCGAGAACCTCGTCCGGGAACTCGCCGACGCCGGCCGGTGGCGCGTTCATCCGGTCGGCGCACTCGACCTGCTTCCCGACCACACCGCCAGGGTGATCAAGGAAGCTGCCGACCGCACCCGCGAACTGGACGGAATGCACGTCAACGTCGCCGTGGGATACGGAGGGCGGCGTGAGATCGCTGACGCGGTCCGGTCGCTGCTGCACGAGCACGCGTCGAGAGGCACCTCGATCGAGAAGCTCGCCGAGGTGATCACGGTCGAGCACATCGCCGAGCACCTCTACACCAAGGGTCAGCCCGATCCCGACCTGGTGATCCGGGCCAGCGGCGAGCGGCGGCTGTCCGGCTTCCTGCTCTGGCAGAGCGCTCATTCGGAGTTCTACTTCTGCGAGGCGCTGTGGCCGGACTTCCGGCGGGTCGACTTCCTCCGGGCGCTCCGCGCGTATGGCGAGCGTGAGCGCCGCTACGGCCGCTGACGTGTCGCGAGGATCAAGGATGTCCGGATAGTCGCGTTAGCGGTGAGTTCACCCGGCATTCGGGCGTGTCCCTTCAAAGCGGTCAGTCCGCCGCGTACCGTTGTGCTCGGCAGCCGGTGGGGAAGCCGGCAGCCCGGGAGGCCCGTCCACGTGCTGCTACCACGGCGCGCAGGGAGGGCCGGCACCCGGCCCTCGGGCCCGGTCCCGGTCGCCCGCGCGAGAGAATCCGGGCCAGGGTGCGCGCCCGGCCAGGGAGACGGACGTGACCGCTTCGACCCGCTCAGCCCGCCGCTCCGCCGCTGAGGGCTCAAGCCCCGTCAACCGCACCTACGTCCTCGACACCAGCGTCCTGCTGGCCGACCCCTACGCGATCCTGCGCTTCGCGGAACACGAGGTCGTCCTCCCCGTCGTCGTCATCACCGAGCTCGAGGGCAAGCGTCACCACCCTGAGCTCGGATACTTCGCCCGGTCGGCCCTCCGGCTGCTCGACGAGCTGCGTCTCGAGCACGGCCGCCTCGACGCCCCGCTCCCGGTGGGCGACCAGGGCGGCACGGTGCGGGTCGAGCTCAACCACACCGACCCCGACGTCCTGCCGGCGGGCTTCCGGCTCGGCGACAACGACTCGCGCATCCTCGCCGTCGCACGCAATCTGGTCGCCGGCGGTCGCGCGGTCACGCTGGTGTCGAAGGACCTTCCGATGCGGGTCAAGGCGTCCGCCGTCGGACTGCACGCGGATGAGTACCGCGCCGAGGCGGTCATCGAGTCCGGCTGGACCGGCATGGTCGAGCTCGACGTGTCCGCAGCCGATCTCGACCTCCTGTACGAGACGGGCGTCGCCGACCTCGACGCCGCCCGCGAGCTCCCCTGTCACACCGGGCTGGTGATGCACGGTGGCAGGGGCAGCGGCCTGGGCCGGGTCACGCCGGACAAGACCGTGCGGCTGGTCCGGGGCGACCGCGAGGCGTTCGGCCTACGCGGGCGCTCGGCCGAACAGCGGATCGCGCTCGACCTCCTCCTCGACGACGAGGTGGGCATCGTCTCCCTCGGCGGGCGGGCAGGCACCGGCAAGTCCGCGCTCGCGCTCTGTGCCGGCCTCGAGGCCGTCCTCGAACGTCGCCAGTACAAGAAGGTCCTCGTGTTCCGCCCCCTGTACGCCGTCGGGGGCCAGGATCTCGGCTACCTGCCCGGCAGCGAGTCCGAGAAGATGAACCCCTGGGCGCAGGCCGTCCACGACACGCTCGGCGCCCTGACGACGCAGGACGTCGTCGACGAGGTGGTCGCCCGCGGCATGCTCGAGGTGCTGCCCCTCACCCACATCCGTGGGCGGTCTCTGCAAGACTCGTTCGTCGTCGTCGACGAGGCACAGTCCCTGGAGCGGAACGTCCTGCTGACCGTGCTCTCCCGCGTGGGCAGCGGCTCACGGGTCGTGCTGACCCACGACGTCGCCCAGCGCGACAACCTGCGGGTCGGTCGCCACGACGGCGTCGTCGCCGTCGTGGAGAAGCTCAAGGGTCACCCGTTGTTCGCCCACGTCACGCTCACCCGCTCGGAGCGGTCTCCGATCGCCGCACTGGTGACCGAGATGCTCGAGCAGTTGCCCGGCTGAAGCCCGGTCAGGTCGTCACAACGGATGTGATGAAGGCCATATCGTCCTGATTTGCCCGACCGGTGGCCCGACGGCATTGTTGACGCGTAAAGCACCTCCGCGTGCTGCCGGCCGGCCCGGCGGTGCGTCGCGTGGCGCCGCCGGGACTCCGGGCGGTCCGCGCCGGACCCCCTGCGTGTCCGGCCCGCTCCCCTGGGCCTGCGGGTCTGTGCCCGAGGTGGCCACGCTCGTGCTGCGACGGTTGACACGCAGGGCACGGCAGTCGGAAGGCGCTTCGTGGTCCGCACGCTCGTCCGTCCTGTCGTCCTCACCCTGACCGTCGTGACCGTCGTCGCGCTGCTCGTCGCCGGAGTGTCCGCGACGACCTCGGCGCTCGCCGGAGCAGAGCCGACATCCCACCGCCATGAGGTGGACGAAGCCAGAGCCCTGGTGGCCGGGCAGCCGGCCGTCTCGGTGGAGACGTCACTGGCCGCCCAGGCAGAGAAGGTGCGCGCGGAGGCGGAGGAGGCGGCCCGGAAGGCAGCCGAGGAGAAGGCTCGCCGGGAGGCAGCCGCAGCGAAGGAGGCGGCCGAGGCCGCCGCGAGGGAGGCGGAGCGCAAGGCGGCAGCCGAACGGGCGGCCCGCGCAGCCGAGCGAGCCGCCGCCGATCCGAGGTCGGCGGCGCGGGAGATGCTCGGCGAGTACGGCTGGGGCGAGGACCAGTTCGGTTGCCTCGACAGCCTGTGGACCCGCGAGTCCAACTGGAACCATCGCGCCCAGAACCCGTCCTCCGGCGCCTACGGGATCCCGCAGTCGCTTCCCGGGGGCAAGATGGCCAGTGCCGGCGCGGACTGGCAGACCAACCCGCTCACCCAGATCGAGTGGGGCCTCGGTTACATCCGCGACGTCTACGGCAGCCCGTGCGGCGCCTGGGGCCACTCGCAGTCCACCGGCTGGTACTGATCATTCTGGCCGAGGGGAACGAGCCTCAGGGGTGGGTCATGCGGAGGACGTCGAGGGCGGAGTCGAGTTGCTCCAGGGTGAGCTCGCCGCGGTCGACGTAGCCCTCGTCGAGGACGACCTCGCGGATCGTCCTGCGCTCGGCGAGCGCCCTCTTCGCCACGGAGGCGGCGTTCTCGTACCCGATGAAGCGGTTCAGCGGGGTGACGATCGCGGGCGACGACTCCGCGTACTCGCGGCAACGGTCGACGTCCGCCTCGATCCCGTCGACGCAGCGGTCGGCGAGCAGGCGCGAGGCGTTGGCCAGCAGGCGGATCGACTCCAGCAAGTTGCGCGCCAGCAGGGGCAGCATGACGTTGAGCTCGAACGTGCCCGCGGCGCCGCCCCATGCCACCGCGGCGTCGTTGCCGACGACCTGGGCGCAGACCATCGCCATCGCCTCGGGAATGACCGGGTTGACCTTGCCGGGCATGATCGACGAGCCGGGCTGCAGATCGGGAAGCCGGATCTCGGCCAGGCCCGCCCGCGGGCCGGAGCCCATCCAGCGTAGGTCGTTGACGATCTTGTAGAGCCCCACGGCGATCGTCCGTAGCTGGCCGGAGGTCTCGACCAGGCCGTCGCGGGCACCCTGGGCCTCGAAGTGGTCGCGCGCCTCGGTGAGTGGCAAGCCGGTCGAAGCGGCGAGCCGTTCGATGACCTTCGCCGGGAAGCCGGGAGGGGTGTTGATCCCCGTTCCCACGGCCGTGCCGCCGAGTGGCAACTCGGCCAGCCGCGGCAGTGCGGCCTCGAGCCGTTCGACGCCGTAGCCGACCTGCGCGGCGTATCCGCCGAACTCCTGTCCCAGGGTCACCGGTGTGGCGTCCATCAGGTGCGTGCGTCCCGACTTGACGACGCTGTCGAACTCGACAGCCTTGCGCCGCAGGCTCTGCTCCAGGTGGCGCAGGGCGGGCACCAGGTCGTTGACGACCGCATCCGTCGCGGCCAGGTGGATGCTGGACGGGAAGATGTCGTTGCTGGACTGGCTGGCGTTGACCTGGTCGTTCGGGTGTACCGGGCTGCCGAGGCGCTCCGCGGCGAGCGTGGCCAGCACTTCGTTCATGTTCATGTTGCTGCTGGTGCCGGAACCGGTCTGGAAGACGTCGATCGGGAACTCGGCGTCCCAGCGGCCGCCGGCCACCTCGTGGGCAGCGGCGACGATCGCCTGCGCGACGTCGTCGTCGAGGACTCCCAACTCGGAATTGACCGATGCTGCCGCTGCCTTGATCCGTGCCAGTGCGGCGATCTGCGCGGACTCCAGCGGTGCGCCACTGATCGGGAAGTTCTCGACCGCCCGCTGGGTCTGCGCACGGTACTTGGCCGCTGCAGGGACCCGGATCTCACCCATCGTGTCGCGCTCGACGCGGTACTCGCTCATGCGCCAATCATCGCGGCTGCCGTGATCACGTCGCGAGCAGGGTGTCACGCCGGCCTGCGGGCCAGGTAGAGGTGGTGCGTCATCATGCGGCCGTCGCGCTCGACCGCGCGGACGACCTCCTGGCACGACCCGATGACCTCGGCAAGCGTGGTCGCAAGGGTCGCGGACGGTGCGGCGGACCACACCGCGACCAATCCGTCGGCCGCCAGTACCCGCGCGACGTCACGCACCGCGGCCGGTTCGTAGACGGCTGCGTTCGCAGCGCGGACCAGGAAGTCGGGACCGTTGTCGACGTCGAGAAGCACGCCGTCATACGTTCCGGCGACCGCATCGCGCAAGACGGCGCGGACGTCGGCCACGCTGACGTGCACCCGCGGATCCGAGAGCACGGCATCGACTCCCGGGACCAGCCCCGCGCGCAGCCACTCGACAAGCAAGGGTTCGATCTCGACGACATCCGCCTGTTCGACGCGAGCGTCAGCCAGCAGAGTGCCGAGCGTGACGCCCAACCCGAGGCCGCCCACCAGGATCCGACGCGGTGCGTCGAGGCGATCGAGGACTACGTCGGCGAGCGCGCGCTCGGTCGAGGTCTCGGCCGTGTCCATGAGGAACACACCGTTGACGATCAGCTCGTAGACCATGTCGCCGCCGGGATCCGGCGCGACCCGCCGCCGCAGCGTCAGCTCACCGGCGACTCCCTCAGCACGGGCAACAGTCTGCGGTGCCGCGTCCACGAGATCGGTCCTAGAGCCGCTGCGCGACACCACCGAGGATGAAGCCAGTCGGTGACTCGTCATCTGCCGCTGTGTCATCGGGGCGCCAGTCGGATGCTCTCACCAAACCCGGCTCGACGAGTTCGAACCCATCGAAGAAGGCCATGATCTCATCCCGGCTGCGGGGGACCATGGGCTCTCTTGCCTGGTCGAACACATGGCGGATGTGGGAAACGTACTCGGCCGGCTGGTTG
>JBOGDU010000251.1:0-9617 GCA_050743145.1 Jiangellaceae bacterium
CGCTGGGATGGTCCGGTCGGTACCGTCGGTGCCCGCCTCACCCCTGGGGGCCACGATGAAGGTGGGAATTCTGGCCGGTGGACTCGGCAGCCGGCTGGCCGAGGAGACCGAGACCAAACCCAAGCCGATGGTCGAGATCGGCGGGCGCCCGATCCTGTGGCACATCATGAAGTACTACGCCCACTTCGGGTACAAGGACTTCGCCATCGCGCTCGGCTACAAGGGTGAGGTCATCAAGCGCTGGGTGGTCGACTACGCAAACCTGATGACCGACCTGTCGGTGGACTTCCGCGACGGCACCGTCACTCCGATCAGCGACCAGGGCGACGACGACGACGACTGGAAGGTAACGCTCGTCGACACCGGCCAAGCCACCAACACGGGCGGGCGGATCAAGCGACTCGCCCCCCGACTCGGACCTGGCACCTTCTTCCTGACCTGGGGCGACGGAGTATCCACCGTCGACCTGAACGGTCTACTCGAGTTCCACCAGTCGCACGGCAGGCTGGCGACGCTCACCGCCGTCCGGCCAGCGGCGCGCTACGGCCACATCGAGCTCGACGGCGACCGGATCGTCGAGTTCTCCGAGAAGCCGCAGGTCGGCGAGGGGTGGATCAACGGCGCGTTCTTCGTCCTCGAGCAGGGTGTCGTCGAATACATCGACGGCGACGCCACCCAGTTCGAGCGTGAGCCTCTGGAGCGCCTGGCCGCGGACGGTCAGCTGATGGCCTACCGCCATGCCGACTTCTGGCAGTGCATGGACACCATCCGCGACAAAGTCCTGCTGGAGCAGCTGTGGGAGACCAAGCCGCCGTGGAAGGTGTGGAGCTGAGGGAGCCCCTGTGAAGGTTCTGGTCACCGGCCACGACGGATACATCGGCACGGTGCTGATGCCGATGCTCGCGCGCGCCGGCCACGACGCCTGGGGGCTCGACTCGCACCTGTTCCGGGCGGGTGGCTTCGGCCCCCCACCGGAGCCGGTCCGGTCGCTCGCCATCGACGTCCGCGACGTCGAGTCGGCGCAGTTGCGTGGCTTCGACGCCGTCATCCATCTGGCCGGCGTCTCCAACGACCCGCTCGGCGACCTCGACCCGTCCTGCACCTACGACGTCAACGTCACCGGGACGGTCCGGCTGGCCGAGGCGGCCAAGGCCGGGGGCGTTCCGCGCTTCCTGTTCTCGTCCTCGTGCAGCATCTACGGCGCCCACGGTGACGATCCGATCGACGAGAGCGCCGACTTCAGGCCGGTCGCGCCCTACGGCGAGTCGAAGGTCCACGGCGAGCAGGTGCTCCGGGCCATGGCCGACGACGGGTTCAGCCCCACCTACCTGCGAAACGCCACCGGGTTCGGGCTCTCACCGCGGCTGCGGATCGACCTGGTGGTCAACAACCTCACCGGGTTCGCCGTAGTCACGGGCGAGGTCTTGCTCAAGAGCGACGGCTCGCCGTGGCGACCGCTGGTGCACGTCGCCGACATCGCCCGCGCCTTCCAGGTCGCGCTGGAAGCACCACGGGAGTTGGTGCACGACGAGGCTTTCAACGTGGGCAGCTCCACCGAGAGCTATCGGATCCGCGACGTGGCCGCGATCGTCGAGGGTGTCGTGCCCGGCAGCGTCATCCGCTTCGCGCATGGCGCCGGCCCCGACAAGCGCAGCTATCGGGTCGACTGCTCGAAGCTCGAGCGAACGCTGCCCTCAGCCGTGCCCCGGCGGGGTGTACAGGAGGGCGTCGAGGAGCTCTACGCCGCGTTCGTCGAGCTCGGCCTCACCCACGACGATCTCACCAACCGGCTGCTGCGGATCGAGCAGGTGAAGTCGCTCCAGGCCGACGGGCGGATCGACGGCCACCTCCGCTGGGTCTCCGCGCCGGTCGACGCCACTGTGGCCGAGCATGCCTGACGCCGGCAGCTCCGTCAGCTGCCGCTCGTGCGCCGGTACGCGCCTGCTGCCCTTCCTCGACCTCGGCACGACGCCGCTCGCTGATGCCCTGGTCCGCCCGGAGGCCGTCGACCAGCCCGAGGACCGCTTCCCACTTGCCGTGGCCTTCTGTCCCGACTGCACACTCGTGCAGATCCTGCACGAAATGCCGCCCCAGAAGCTCTTCGTCGACAACTACCTCTACTTCTCCTCGTGGTCGGAACAGCTGCTCGGCCATGCCCGTGCCCACGCGGAGCAGCTCGCCGCAGCCCGGCGTCTCGGTCCGGACAGCCTGGTGGTCGAGTTGGCCAGCAACGACGGCTACCTCCTGCGCACGTTCGTCGAGCACGGCATCCCGGTGCTGGGCATCGACCCGGCGCCGGACCAGGCAGCCGCGGCACGTCGGGCGGGAGTGCCGACCATCGAGCGGTTCTTCGGGCACAGGCTCGCGGACGAACTGGTCGTCGCGGGCCGCCGAGCCGACGTGATCATCGCCAACAACGTCATGGCCCACGTCCCGGACCTCAACGGCTTCGTGGCAGGCATCGCCACCCTGCTCACCGACGACGGCGTCGTCACGATCGAGAACCCCTACGTGCGTGACCTCGTCGACCGGGTCGAGTTCGACACGATCTACCACGAGCACTTCTGCTACTTCTCCTGCACGGCGGTCGACCTGCTCATGACCCGTCACGGGCTCTTCCTCAACGACGTCCACTACTTCCGCGACCTGCACGGCGGCACCCTGCGATGGACGGTCGGCCGCAAACCCGACCGGCGGTCCGCCGTGTCGGAGTACCTCGATGCGGAGGCGGCAAGCGGTCTCACCGCCGCCGAGTATTACACCGGCTTCGGCTCCCGCGTAGCGTCCCTGCGGCGGAACCTGCTGAACTTGCTGGCCGGCCTGTCCGCGCAAGGGGCGCGGATCGCCGCGTACGGCGCGGCAGCCAAGGGCTCGACGATGCTGAACTACCTCGGCGTCGGGCCGGACCTGATCGACTTCGTGGTCGACCGCAACCCGCACAAGCATGGCCTGCTCTTGCCTGGTGTCCACGTGCCGATCCGGCCCACGCAGGCGCTGCTCGACGAGCAGCCCGACTACGTACTGCTGCTCGCCTGGAACTTCGGCGGCGAGATCCTCGACCAGCAGGCCGAGTACCGACGGCGGGGCGGACGGTTCATCGTGCCGGTGCCGACGCCCGAGGTGGTCGCGTGAACGATGCTGCCCGCTGCCCAGCCTGCCGAGCCGGAGCGATGCAGGTGTTCCACGAGCAACACGCCGTCCCGGTCAACAGCTGCGTCCTCGTGCCCGAGCGGACGGATGCGCTCACCTTCCCCACCGGCCGGATCCGGCTCGCCTGGTGCGCCGGCTGTGGGTTCGTCTCCAACCTCGACTTCGACCCGGCCCTCGCCGAGTACTCGGCCCGCTACGAGGAGACCCAAGCCTACTCCGCGCGGTTCGTCAGCTTCGCCCGCGACCTGGCACACCGGTGGGTGGACGCGTACGGTCTCGCCGGTCGGAGCGTGCTCGAGATCGGCTGCGGCAAAGGCGAGTTCCTCACCCTCATGGTCGGCGCCGGGGTCGGACGTGCGACGGGCATCGACCCCGGCCTCGCCGTCGACCGGATCGATCCTGCCGTCGACGGCCGCGTCGAGTGGATCACGGACTTCTACTCCGAGCGGTACGCCAGGCTCAGCGCCGACGCGGTCGTCTGCCGGCACACCCTCGAGCACATCGGGCCGGTCGCCGACTTCATGCGGATGATCCGGGCGAACATCGGGGACCGCCTCGACACCGTCGTGCTCTTCGAGGTGCCCGACGTCCAACGAGTTCTCGACGAGGTCGCGTTCTGGGACGTCTACTACGAGCACTGCTCCTACTTCACCGCCGGATCGCTGGAGCGCCTGTTCCGGGCTACCGGGTTCGACGTGCTCGCCGTCGAGTCCGTCTTCGACGACCAGTACCTCCTGATCGAGGCACGCCCGGAAGCCGGAAGCAAAGGTCCACGCCCACCGGGCACCGGCGAGGACGACATCCACACCGTCCGGACAGGCGCCGCCCGCCTGGCCGCGGACTACCGCCGGAAGATCGGCGAATGGCAGTCCACGGTGGCCGAGGTCGCCGAGCGCCGCGGCAGGACGGTGGTGTGGGGCGCGGGGTCGAAAGGCGTGGCCTTCCTGACCGCCCTCGGCGGTAACGTCATCGAGTACGCGGTGGATGTGAACCCGCACAAGCACGGCATGTACATGGCCGGCACCGGGCAGCGCATCGTCCCGCCGACGTTCATGAAGGAGTACCGGCCCGATCTCGTCATCGCCATGAACCCCATCTACCGTGGCGAGATCAAGCGTGACCTCGACGAGCTAGGGGTCGAGGCCGATTTGGTAGCGGTGTAGGGGTGATCACGACTACTGTGCCGACCGGCTCGACGCCCCCTGCAGTCGACCGGAGGTTGTGTCCCTGTGACGCCGCCCGCGCCGCCGCTCACCATCGGCCTGCCCGTCTACAACGGCGAGCGCTTCCTCGCCGAAGCGGTGGAGTCGATACTCGGGCAGACGTTCGGCGACTACGCCCTGGTGATATCCGACAACGCGTCGACCGACGGCACCGAGGAGATCAGCCGCGGATTCTCCGCCCGCGATCCGCGGGTCACCTACGTCCGCCATCCGCAGAACCGAGGGGCGGCGTGGAACTTCAACACTCTGGTGCACACGACAGAGGGACCGTTCTTCAAATGGGCCGCCCACGATGACGTCCTGCTTCCCACGGCGCTCGAGCGCTGCATGGACGAGTTGTGCGACCAGCCCGAGGCCGTGCTCAGCTTCACCCGGCGGGTGAAGATCGACGAGAACGGCGACGTCGTGACGCGCAATCGGGTGCGGCCGTTGCGGTTCACGGACTCCGACGCACCGCCAAACGAGCGGTTCGCCGACTGGCTGCGCCGGCAGCGCGGCTGCACCGAGGTGTGGGGTGTGGCCCGCCGGGCGACCATGATCGAGACCCGACTGCTCGGCGCGTACACCGCGTCCGACCGCGTGTACCTCGCTGAGATGGCGCTGCGGGGGCCGTTCGCCGAGGTTCCGGAGGTGCTGTTCCTGCACCGCGAGCATAGGGGCCGGTCGGTCCGCGACACACGCGCCGAGGGCCGGCTGCTGCAGTGGTTCGACACGACCAAGACCGGGCCCGTCTCGTTCCCGACCTGGCGGCTGGGCTACGAGTACGCCCGTGCCGTTCACCGGGCACCCGTGCCCCGCGAAGACCGGTGGCGTGCGTACAGAGCGCTGATCCGGTGGACGCGACGGCGCTGGCGGATGCTCGGAGACAACATCATCGACGCCGGCCGAGCGGTGGTCGGCCGGATTCACTGAGCCCGGCGGCCGGTCAGACCGGCCCGGCGGGCGGCGCGGTGGAGCTGCCACCGCGCCTGTGCGGCCGCGACCGCGACGCGTGCACGGGCCGACGGCCGCCGGCCGGACGGCTCGTAGCCGAACTCGCGGAGCAGGTCGCCGGCCACCAGTTCGAACCGCTCGACCTCGGCCGCGCTGAGATCACTCCGCCAGTCCCGTAGGCCCTCCGTGGGCGGGCGGATGAGGTGGCGATGGTAGCCAGGATGGCTGGTGGTGCGGACGACCTCGGCCGCGTGCCGATGGTGTTCGAGCATCTCCGGGGCGAACCGCAGGACGGTCACCTCGCACAGCCGGCGCAACGAGCGCTCCGGGTCGCCGATGAGGTCCTCGTAGCTCAGTTCGTGGTAGCGGTGCGCCGGCAGCGCCCGGCCGGCTCGCCGTCCCCGACGGACACGCAGTTTCCAGTGCAGTGCGGCGTCCTCGACCGTGTGGGCCCAACCGAGGTCGCGGAACGACGACGCGACGTCGCGCCCGTCGCGGACGAGATGGACGAACACCGCCTCCGGGAAGAGCCCGGCCAGCATCGGGATGTGCAGGACGTAGCCCGGTGTCTTGTCGGCGTAGCGCTGTTTCCCCTGCCCCGCGGCCCACAGCGCGAACACCGTGCGCACGGCATCGGGATAGCTCTGCGGAGGCGAGCGGTCGAACTCCGCTGCGACCCCGCCGCGATCGAGCTCCCACAGGCGGAACCGCTCCTGCGCGTACAGCCGGTCGACGAACGAGTCCGCGTCGAACGAGCCGTCCGTCCGCGCGTGCGGCGCCAGCGGGACCACGAAGTGCGATTCCGGCGGGACGGCCAGCTCCGGATGCGAGTCGCACATCGCACGCAGCAGTGTCGTGCCCGAACGGCCGCACCCGACGAGGAACGGGAACGGCGACCGTTGGATCATGCCGAGCCGGGACCGACCTCGTCGTACAGGCCGGCCGGGAAGGTTTCCGTGATCCGGTACTCGAAGCCGTCGCCCGACAGCCGGTAGGTCCGCCAGAATGTTCCGTCGTCCTGTTCGGCGGACTCGAGGTCGAAGCTCGACCGCACACCGAGCAGCGCCGTGATCTGACCGAGTCCGATGCTTCGCTCGATGATGAGCTGGCGGATCTGGGTGTCCTCGACGTGGATGTCCGTCTCGGCACGACAGGTCACCAACTCGCGCTCCTTGCACACGAGGTCGACCGTGCGCCGGATGGTGCCGTCGTCTACGGCCTGCGACACGACCTCGACCGTCACCGGAGAGCCGAAGTAGGCCGACAGCGTGCCCTGCAGCGTGCCGGCAGTGGCCAGCAGCACCCGGCGCAACGGGCTGAATCCCTCCAGCTTGCCGAGGAGCTGGGCGAGATCGACGACGTCGGCCATGGGTCTCCTTCAGACCAGATATTTCCGGGAACGAGGAACACGTGAAGGGCTGTTCGCGGCAGCCTAGCTCGACAGCGGGTCGTACATGGGGTGGTACGCCATATCCTTCTGCTGCCCTCTCGCATGCGTTCACGTTCGGGTGTGGCGAAGCGCCTTCTGCGTCAGAGCGCGACGCTAGATTGAGATCATGGAGGGTGAAGGCCGTGGACGTTCGATTTGACGTTCCGCTGTACACAACTGCCGAAGCCGCGGCGCACCTTGGTCTTGCCCGCTCCACACTTCGGTACTGGATCGCTCAGCATGGCCTCGTCCACTCCGTTGCGCCGGAGAGTCCCCGCTCGGCGTCGCTGCCGTTCATCGCCATCGCTGAGGCACAGTTCATCCGCGGGTTACGGAACGCGGGCCTGACGTTCGATGCTGTGGCGGTCGGCATTCGCAGTGTCCGTAAGCATCTCGGCGTCGAATACATCATCCATCGCGACAGGCTTGCCCATGACGGGCGAGACATCCTTGTCAACCTTGCTGAGGGGGGAGCCGAGCCGGAATGGACACAAGCACGGGACGGGCAGGGCGGGATACCCGGAATCATCAGGCATGGCCTGCGCACGATCGAAGAGTGGGCAGACGACGGATACCCCCAGCGGGTGAAGCTGCCAACCTACGGCGATGCCGATGTGATCGTTGACCCGCGCTTCGCGTTCGGGCAGCCGATCATCGACCGCAGAGGGGTCCGTGTGGAGGACGTCGCGCAAATGTTCCTCGCCGGCGACAAGATCGACACAGTGACCGCCGAGTTCGGCGTCGATCGGGAGACGGTCGAGTCGATCGTTCGCGTCTATGCCCGGCGCGCCGCCTGACTTTCTCGTCGACCGCAGTCTCGGACTGCTTGCCATCCCGGCGCTCCTGCGATCGGCGGGCTACACCGTCCGAACTATTGACGACGTCTACGGCCCCGGCCAGGTACCGGACGTCGAGTGGATTCGCGACGCCGATGCGAGTGGATGGGTGGTCGCTTGCAAGGACGACCGGATCCGCAGACGCCCAGCGGAGCGCCGGGCACTCGCTGCTAGCACATTGCGCGTGTTCTGCCTCACCGCTGGCAATCTCCAGAGTACTGAACAGGTCGAGCGATTCAGGACCAACCTTCCAGCCATCGCCAGGGTGATCGGGGAGCCCGGTCCGTGGGTGCGCGGCGTCTACGTCGACAGAATCGAGCTCCTCAAGCTCTACAGCTGAGTGACCCTCAGACCAGGTACTTGCGCAGAATCTTGCCGAGCGGGCTGCGGGGGATCTCCGCTCGGAACTCCACGATGCGGGGCACCTTGTAGACGGCCAGACGCGTCCGGCACAGACCGATCAGCTCCCCCCGCAGGGCTGCTTCGTCCGCCGACTCGGCGGGCACGACGACCGCCTTGACGATCTCCTCACCCAGTGTCCCGGCTGCGCCGACGACCACGACTTCGGCGACTCCCTGATGCTGTCGCAGGACGTTCTCGACCTCGACCGGGTCGACTTTGTAGCCACCGGTGGAGATGAACAGCTTGGTCCGGCCGGTGACGTACAGGTTGCCCGACTCGTCGACGTGCCCGAGGTCTCCGGTGTGGAACCAGCCGTCGCGGAACGCGTCGTTCGCCTCCGGCGCGACGCCGACGTAGCCGTCGGTCAGGGCCGGGCTCGTGAACGTCACCTCGCCGGTGGAGCCGGAAGGACGTGTCTCGCCCTGCTCGCCCACGATCGCGACCTCGATCCCCTTCATGGGACGGCCCACTGACGCCGCGGTGGCCGCCGCGTCCTCGTCGAGGTTGATGGTGACGGAGCCGGCCTCGCTGCAGCCGTACAACTGACGGACCTGTAGGCCGAAGCGGGCGGAGAACAGGTCGAAGGTCTCGCGGGCAAGCGGTGCGCCCGCCGTGAAACACAGCCGAAGCGAGCCGGCGGCACCGCGGTCGGCGCGGCGAGTCTCGGCCAGGGTCTGGACGACGAACGGGACGGTCGGGAAGACGGTTACGCGCTCCCGTGCGATGGCCTCGAGGGCGGCGTCGCGTCGGAACGGATCGAGCAGCACCATGGCTGCGCCGGACCGGACCGCTGCCAGCACGCAGTTGCCCAGGCCGTGCGCGTGAAACAGGGCAACGGCAGTGAGTATCACATCGTCCTCGCTCACCCCAACCGTGTCGAAGAAGTGATCTGCCTCGTGTGCAAGATTGGACTGGGTGCGGACGATGCCCTTCGGAGTGCCTGTGGAGCCCGACGAATACGCGTGCAGTGCCGGCAGGTCCGGCGTGCAGACGTCGGCCGGGACGTCGTCGAGATCACGCGTCAGGTCGAACCCGACGACGTCGGCGACCCATGCCCCGTGCCCGGCCGCGGCCGCCCAGTTGGCGATGGCCGGCACCCGGGATGCGGTCGTGATGATGCCGGCCACCTGTCGGTCGCGCAGGTAGAGGCCGAGCTCGGCCACGGTGAGCAGCGGGTTGAGCGGCACAGCAACGGCGCCGGTCGACACCACGGCGAGAAACGTCGTGACGAATTCCATGTCGTTGCCGAGGACGATGCCCACGGCGTTGCCGGGCCCCACGCCGCGGCTGCGCAGTGCCCCGGCCCGGCGCTCTACATCGGCGGCGACGTCGCCCCAGGTCCGGCGCCGGGAGGCATCGATGAGCGCCGGGCGACTCTCGAACCGTTCGGCGGTGCGGGCCAGCATCGCCGGCACCGTGAGGGCGGAGGTCACCGGTCCAGTCGGCGGGCGACGTATCGGACGACTCCGTCGACGCTGCCGAAGTTGTCCACGACGACGTCGCGGTCGGGGATCTCGAGGTCGAACTCCTCCTCGAGGCCGACCACGAGGCTCAGGATCGCGATCGAGTCGAGCCCGGCGTCACGCAGAGGGACATCGTCGGCGATCGCCGATCGATCCCCCTGGATCTTCAGCCGCTTCGACA
>JBOGDU010000252.1:0-13075 GCA_050743145.1 Jiangellaceae bacterium
CCACCGGGGCGGCAAAGTCGACATGATCACCGGAGGCCGGAGCCTCTGCGCGATCGGAGGAGGCGACGGCGGCGACATGACCTGGCGCGCCGGAACGGAGGGGCGGCCCGACTCGCGCTAACGTTCGGCTCGTGAGCCCGGCCCGTCGTCGCTGTTCCCGATCCGCCTGCGGCCGTCCCGCGGTGGCGACGCTCACCTATGTCTACGCCGACTCCACCGCTGTGCTGGGTCCGCTGGCCACCTACGCCGAGCCGCACTGCTACGACCTGTGCGTCGAACATTCGGAGCGGCTCGTGGCACCGCGAGGCTGGGAGGTGGTCCGGCTCGCTCCCGACCCGGCGAGCCTGGGTCCGAGCGGCGACGACCTCCTCGCACTGGCCGACGCCGTGCGCGAGGCCGCCCGCCCCCAGCCGGTCCCACCGGCCCGGGTCGGCGAGGTCGGACGGCGCGGTCACCTGCGGGTGCTGCGCAATCCCGACGCCTAGGCCTGTGGGTAGGGTCGGGGCCGTGCGCGACCTCGCTGGCATCGTCAAGGCGTACGACATCCGCGGCGTCGTGCCCGACGAGCTCGACGAGGGCGTTGCCCGGGCCGTCGGAGGTGCGGCGGTCGAGGTGCTCGACGTGCTCGACGGCCCCGGTGCCGTGGTCGTGGGACACGACATGCGCCCGTCGTCGGAACCCTTGGCGCACGCGTTCGCCGAGGGCGTGACCGTGCGCGGAGCGGACGTCGTCCACATCGGGCTGGCGTCGACCGACCAGCTCTACTTCGCCAGCGGATACCTCGGCCTGCCCGGCGCCATGTTCACCGCCAGCCACAACCCCGCGCAGTACAACGGCATCAAGCTCTGCCGGGTCGGTGCGGCGCCGGTCGGGCAGGACACTGGCCTGGCCGAGATCCGCCGGCTGGCGGAGGCCGACTCGTTCGCCGTCGCGACCCGGTCAGGCGCCGCCGAGCATCGTGACGTGCTCGCCGACTACGCCGCCTACCTGCGCAATCTCGTCGACCTGTCCGGCCTCCGGCCACTGACGGTCGTCGTCGATGCGGCCAACGGCATGGCCGGGCACACCGTGCCCTCGGTGCTCGACGTCGAGTCCATGACGGTCGTCCCGATGTACTTCGAGCTCGACGGCTCGTTCCCGAACCACGAGGCCAACCCGATCGACCCGGCCAACCTGCGCGACCTGCAAGCCGCCGTCGTCCAACACGACGCCGACCTCGGTCTGGCTTTCGACGGCGACGCCGACCGGTGCTTCGTCGTCGACGAGCGCGGCGAGCCGGTGTCGCCGTCGACGCTCACCGCGCTCATCGCTGTGCGCGAACTGGCCCGCGCGCCGGGAGCCCCAGTGGTCCACAACCTGATCACTTCGCGCTCGGTCGCCGAGATCGTGCGTGAGCATGGCGGTCAGCCGATCCGGAGCCGGGTCGGACACTCGTTCATCAAGCAGACCATGGCGGAGACCGGCGCCGTTTTCGGCGGTGAGCATTCCGGCCACTTCTACTTCCGCGACTTCTGGCGTGCGGACTCCGGCATGCTCGCCGCGCTGCACACGCTGGCGGCGTTGGGCGGCGAGCCGGCGGGCACGTCGTTGTCGTCGATGCTCACCTCGTTCGAGCGATACGTGTCCTCCGGTGAGATCAACACGACCGTCGCGGACCAGGCGGCCACGATGTCTGCCGTCGAGGCCGCATTCGAAGGCCGGACAGGAGTCGCCTTCGACCATCTGGACGGGTTGACCGTCGAGCACCCTGACTGGTGGTTCAACCTGCGGCCGTCCAACACCGAACCCCTTCTCCGGCTGAACGCCGAGGCGTCCGACCGGGCCACCATGGTGGCGGTCCGCGACGAGGTGCTCGGAATCATGGCCGGCTGACGGCTCGAACGGGAGACTCGATGAACCTCGACCCGGAGTTGCTGGAGATCCTGGCCTGCCCGGCCTGTCACGCCCGACTGCGGGTCGACGACGTGGCCGACGAACTCGTCTGCACCGGGTGCGGGCTGGCCTATCCGGTCCGCGACGACATCCCGGTGCTGCTGATCGACGAAGCACGCCAGGGCTGAGCGGGTGTTCGTCGACGCGGCTCTCGACGACCCGGTCGCCCTCGAGACGATCGACCCGGTTCTGCGGGAGCTGGCAGGTTGGGGCGCGGAGGTCCGCCGCGCCGACACTGCAGCATCCGACGCACTCTCACAGATCACCGAGAACGACCGGCCGAGGGCGGTGATCGCCGGCGGCGTGGACGGGCGCCTGTTCCGGGCAGTCCTCGAGCCGGTGTGCCCCGTGCCCTTCGTCGCCTGGCCGCACCCCGGGCTGCCGGGCTGGGCCGGCCCACTGGACCTGGTCGTGATGATGTCGGTCGACGGCTCCGACGCTGACGCCCTGATGCTCGTGGCCGAGGCGGTCCGCCGGGGGTGCTCGTTGCTCATCGCGGGGTCGGCCGAATCCCCACTGGCCGTCGCGGCGGCGAGCCGCAACACGACGCTGCTACCGGCGGCCACCGGGGACGCGACCGCGCTCGCGGTCCCGGTGCTGCGTGCCCTGCACCTGTTGGGGCTGGGACCGGAGGTGGAAGCCGAGCCGGTCGCGGTCGCCCTGGACGACGTGGCGATGCGGTGTGCGGCATCGAACCCCGTGGATGCCAATCCGGCCAAGGAGATCGCCCTCGCACTGGCCGACGACGTCCCGGTCGTATGGGGCGGTTCGGTGCTCGCCGCCCGCGCGGCCCGGCGGGTCGCCGAGGCGTTGCGGGCCGCGTGCGGCCGACCGGCGATCGCCGGCGGTGACGGGCAACTGGTGCCGTTGCTGGAACGTGCACCCGAGATCGACGTGTTCGCCGACCCGTTCGAGGAAGGGCTGCCGGTGTCCCGGCCGTCGCTGCTGGTGCTCGACGACGGCGCCGACTCGCCGAGCATCCGGACCGAACGAGAGCGGGTCGTGGGTGCCGCCGAGCGCAGCGCCGTCCGCGTGCAACAGGTTCGCGCCGCCGACGGGCCCGACGTCGGCCGCTTCGCGGCCCTGCTCGCCACCGGCCGGTTCGCCGCGGCCTACCTGGCGCTGGGCCTCGGCCGTCCGGCCGCCTGACCGCGTACGGTGGCCAGCCGATTACCGGGCAGCCGCGGGGCAGGGCATTGGATCGGGCGGCGCTAGGGTGCCGGCGTGAGCCGATGGATGGACGACGCGGTCGAGGCATATCTCACCGACCTGGCGGCGACGGAGTACACCGACCGGGTCCTGGTCGAGATGGAGGCGCGAGCCGAGGAGCACGGCTTTCCGATCATCGGTCGGGCCACCGGTCGGTACGTGGAGCTGGCGGCGCGGTCGATCGGTGCACGCCGGGTGATGGAGCTGGGATCGGGCTACGGGTACTCGGCGTACTGGTTCGCCCGTGCCATCGGGCCGGCCGGCGAGGTGGTCTGCACCGATGGGGACCCGGAGAACGCCGTGCTCGCCGAGGGGTACCTGGGAGCCGCCGGCGTGTGGGACCGGGTCCGCTACCGAGTGGGCGACGCACTCACCGGATTCGCGGCGGAGGAGGGCGACTTCGACATCGTGTACTGCGATGTCGACAAGGACGGCTACCCGGCGTGCTGGCGAGCGGCACGCGACCGTATCCGCGTCGGTGGCCTGTGGATCTGCGACAACGTGATCTGGAGCGGGCACGTGGCGACCGGCACCGACCGCGAAGGTCTCCCGGGGTGGACGGCCGCCATCCATGAGCACAACCAGCTGGTCGCCGAGGACGACCGGTACGTCGGCGGCATCGTGCCGATTCGCGACGGAGTGATGGTGGCTCTCCGGGTCGGGTGATCATCCGACGCGTGCCCGGCCTCAATCGGTCGCCTCGGGAAGCTCGGCCAGCAGCCGCGCCGCCATCACCGAGGCCCAGAGCAGGCCCAGTGCCACCGCGACACCGAGCACCACGTAGAACCTGTCGTGGTCGAGGAACGCGTCTGGCACGAGGCCGGCCACGCCCGTGGCCACGCAGTACGCCGCCCATCCCCGTTGCCCGAGCGCCGCGAACCGGCGCGCGAACACGAAGCACGCCACGACCAACGACAGCGATGCCAGCACCGGCGCGACGGAGTGCAGGATGCCGTGCCAGCTGAGCTGGTCGGGGGTGCCCTCCGGCGTTCCCGGCGGGAAGCCCAGGGCGGCGTCGGCCACGAAGACCCCGCCCATGACCAGCGCAGCGCCGTACACGCCGATCAGGCGCGGTCCCCAGGTGCCGCCCCGGCCGGGGTACATGGTCCGACGCATCCCGACCGCCGACGCGACGAAGAGCAGGCCGGTGACCACGAAGTTGGCGATCTGGATCCATCCCAGGTCGCCGAGGCTCAGCAGGCTGAGCGGATGAGTGCTGGGGTCGAAGCCGTCGCGGGTGAGCATCTGGAGCACGCCCACGACGATGAACAGGGGTCCCGCGACGACGCCGCAGGCCAGCAGCGCTCGTGTTCTTCGCACCTCCGTGACCGCCGCTGCAATCGGGGTCTCGTTCGACGGGGTTCTGACTGTCTGCGCCATTGCCTTGTCCTCTCACTTGGTATCGGGTGGCCGCCGGCGGACCCCGCTCGCACGGGGTCCGCACCGGGTCGGCTCAGTTCGTGAGCGGCTTGCCGGTCTCGAGCAGCGACTTGAGGTCGCTGAGTACCTCGGCCCAGCCGCCGCCTGCGCCCTTGTCCTCGTCCTGGCCGCCGACCATGGCCGCGGTCTGGGGGGCGCCGTCCAACTCGTGGGTCACCGTCAACGAGCTGACACCGTGCTCGCGTTCGTTGATGTCGTAGGTCAGTCGGGTGAAGCCCTCGTCGTTCCACCGAGCGCGCCAGGTCTGCACCAACCTGCGCGGTGGGTCCGCCTCGACGACCTCACCGTCGACGACGACCTCGGGCATTCCGGCGGCCTGCATCCCCTCGTCGGCAATGGTCCGGAACGCGCCACCAGGGCGCAGGTCGAACTCGACACGCCCCCTGTATCCGTACTTCTCCGTCCACTCGGGCTTGGTGATCGCGTCCCAGATCGCCTGAGCCGACGCCTTGATGTAGACCCGGTAGACCTGGACGGTCTGCGTGGTCTCCGTCGCGTTGGTCATGACTCCTCCAGCTCGGTCTTGAGGTTCACGAGCGCCGACACATGGCGCTCGGTGTACTTGTCGATCCACCGGTCGTGGATCAACCGGATCGGCACCGCGTTCAGGAAGTGGAACTTCTCCCGGCCCGACCGGCGGGTGACGACGAGGCCCGCCTCCTCGAGGACGCGGAGGTGCTTCATCACACCGAAGCGGGTCATCTCCACCTCGGACTCGAGCTCGGTGAGCGTGCGGCCGTCACGCTCGAAGAGCCGGTCGAGCAGGAAACGACGCGTCGGGTCGGCGAGCGCCTTGAAGACTCCGTCGTCTTCGGTCACAGGAACAAAAATATGTGACCAGAAGGTCACATGTCAAGCCGCGTCCTACGCCGGATGCGACCGCATCTACGCTCGAGCGACGTGGCCTACCTGCTGGACAACCCGGTGCGCGCGTACGCCTGGGGATCACCGACCGCGATTCCCGATCTGCTGGGTGTCGCTCCGACCGGTGAGCCGCAGGCGGAGTTGTGGCTCGGCGCCCACCCGGGCGCTCCGTCGGCAGCCCTGACCGCAGCGGGCCCGGTGGCACTGGACCAGTTGATCCGGCGCGATCCCGCCGGGACGCTCGGCGCACCCGTCGTCGGGCGGTACGGGATCAGGCTGCCCTTCCTGCTCAAGGTCCTCGCGGTGGAGCGGCCGCTGTCGATCCAGGCGCATCCCACTACCGAGCAGGCGCGGTCCGGCTACGACGCCGAGAACGCCGCGGGCGTTCCCGCCGACGCCCCCGAGCGGACCTTTCGCGACCGCTGCCACAAGCCGGAGCTCGTCGTCGCCCTGTCCGAGTTCGAGGCCCTGCTGGGCTTCCGGAAGCCGGCGGACGCCCGGGATCTGATCGCCGGACTCGGCATACCTGGTCTGGGCGCCGTCGCCCAGGCACTCCGGCGTCCGGACGGGCTCAGGCAGGCAGTCCACACAGTGTTCGACCTCGGGCACGACGACGGGTGTCGGCTGGCCACTGCGGTGGCCGCGGCGTGTCGCACACGACCGGGCGGACCCTTCTCGACGCTGGCGTGGATCGCCGAGGCGTACCCCGGCGACCCCGGTCTGCTGGTCGCGCTGCTGCTGGAGCCGTTGCGACTGCATGCCGGCGACGCCGTCGCCGTCCCGACCGGGATCCCGCACGCCTACCTGCGCGGCCTCGCAGTAGAGGCGCAGGCCAGCTCCGACAACACGGTGCGGGCCGGGTTGACCCCCAAGCACGTGGATCGGGACGCACTGCTGCGGATCCTCCGGTACGAGCCCGCCGGAGATCTGCGACCCGTTCCGGCCACCGGATCGTCAGCAGACGAGTTCGCGGTGCCCGGCGTGCCCGACTTCCGGCTGACCCGGTTCATGCTCGGGACCGATCCGATGCGGCTTCCCGGTGGCGTGCCGCGGATCGTGCTCGTGACCCGCGGCCGCGTCACGCTGACCGCTGACGGGGCGCCCATCGGCCTGGGCAGTGGTGCGTCGGCGTTCGTGCCTGCGGGCGACACCGTGGTCGCGCTCACCGGGCCGGGCACAGCCTTCGTCGTCGGGCCCGGCGGCGGCGAGAACAATGCGGCAAGATGACCATCGCCCGGCTCCGGAGCGGAAGGTAACCAGGCATGGCCGCCAGTGGTGGAACGAGAGCTGTCATCGCGGCGCTGCTCGCCAACACCGGCATCGCGGTCACCAAGTTCATCGCCTGGCTGCTGACCGGTGCCTCGTCGATGCTCGCCGAGGCGGTCCACTCGGTGGCCGACGCCGGCAATCAGGTGCTCCTGCTGGTCGGTGGCCGCCATGCGACCCGCGAGGCGACGGCCTCCCACCCGTTCGGGTACGGACGAGTCCGCTACGTCTACGCGTTCGTCGTCTCGATCGTGTTGTTCTCCGTCGGCGGCCTGTTCGCGCTCTACGAGGCGTTCCACAAGTTCGAGGAGACCCGCGAGGGGCACCCGAACGAGCTGCTCGAGAGCCGGTGGTGGTGGGTGCCGCTGGCGGTCTTGACCGTCGCGATCGTCATGGAGGCGTTCTCCCTGCGGACCGCCGTCCACGAGTCGAACAAGATCCGCGGCACGGCGTCGTGGCCCGAGTTCGTCCGCCGGGCCAAGGCGCCGGAATTGCCGGTCATCCTGCTGGAGGACATCGGTGCGCTCGTCGGCCTGGTGCTCGCACTGATCGGCGTCGGCATGACGCTGCTGACCGACAACCCGTACTGGGACGTCGCCGGCACGGCCGGGATCGGCGTCCTGCTCGTGATCATCGCGATCACCCTGGCGATCGAGATGTCGAGCCTGCTCGTGGGCGAAGGTGCATCCGAGGAACAGGTGGTCGCGATCACCGACGCCGTCGTCGACGCCGACGACATCGAGCGCGTCATCCACCTGCGGACGCTCTACACCGGACCCGAGGAACTGCTCGTCGCCGCGAAGATCGCCGTCACCCGGGCCGACACCGGCGAACGCATCGCCGCCGCGATCGACGGGGCCGAGGAACGCATCCGCGCCGCCGTCCCGGAAGCGACCCACATCTACCTCGAGCCGGACATCTTCCGCGACCGACAGCCGTCGACTGCCGACCCAGGGCCGTCGACTGCCGACGTGCAGCCGCCCGCGACCGACTGACACCACGTCGGCCCACGGACGTCGCACTCGTCGTAGACTGCCCCCGAGTACGTCCGGCGCAGGTGATGCCGCGGGCCCAGAGGGGCCGCGCCGGGGTCGGGTCGCTCACCTGTGGTCGCCGTTGGGCCGATCACGACGTGAACGGCCTTCGACCACGTCCTGATCGGCTCTCGTGGGGGCCTATCAGGTCCCGTTTCGAGCCCCGTCTCGTCGCCTATCTCGGAGGTCAGTGGAATGTCGCTCGAGTTCAAGGTTGCGGATCTGTCGCTGGCCGACTTCGGCCGCAAGGAGATCTCGCTCGCCGAGCACGAGATGCCCGGCCTGATGGCTATGCGCCGCGAGCACGGCCCGGCGCAGCCGCTGGCCGGTGCGCGTGTCACCGGATCGCTGCACATGACCGTCCAGACCGCCGTGCTGATCGAGACGCTGGTGGCGCTGGGTGCGCAGGTCCGCTGGGCCTCCTGCAACATCTTCTCCACCCAGGACCACGCTGCTGCGGCTGTCGCCGTCGGACCCGATGGCACACCGGACGCGCCGAAGGGCGTCCCCGTGTTCGCCTGGAAGGGCGAGACGCTCGAGGAGTACTGGTGGTGCACGGAGCAGGCGCTGCGCTGGCCCGGCAGTGACGGGCCCAACATGCTCCTCGACGACGGTGGCGACGCCACCCTGCTGGTCCACAAGGGCGTCGAGTACGAGAAGGCCGGTGCCGTGCCCGAGGCCGCCGACGGTGACTCGGCCGAGTGGCGGGTCGTCCTCGCATCGCTGAAGCGCTCGCTGACCGAGGACTCCCGGCGCTGGACGGCCGTCGCCGAGCAGATCAAGGGTGTCACCGAGGAGACCACCACCGGTGTGCACCGGCTGTACGAGATGCAGCGCGACGGCTCCCTGCAGTTCCCCGCCATCAACGTCAACGACTCGGTCACCAAGTCGAAGTTCGACAACAAGTACGGCTGTCGCCATTCCCTTGTGGACGGCATCAACCGGGCCACCGATGTCCTCATCGGCGGCAAGGTCGCGGTCGTGTGCGGCTACGGCGATGTCGGCAAGGGCTGCGCGGAGTCGCTGCGCGGCCAGGGTGCGCGCGTCGTCGTCACCGAGATCGACCCGATCTGTGCCCTGCAGGCCGCCATGGACGGTTACGAGGTCACGACGCTCGACGCCGTCATCGACCGGGCCGACATCGTGGTCACCGCGACCGGATGCCGCGACGTCGTCACCGCCGATCAGATGAGCCGGATGAAGCACCAGGCGATCGTCGGCAACATCGGCCACTTCGACGACGAGATCGACATGGCCGGCCTGGAGAAGGTACCTGGCATCGCGCGGGTCGAGGTCAAGCCCCAGGTCCACGAGTGGACCTTCCCCGACGGCCACAGCGTGATCGTGCTCTCCGAGGGGCGGCTGCTCAACCTGGGCAACGCCACCGGGCACCCGTCGTTCGTCATGTCGAACTCGTTCACCAACCAGGTGCTGGCCCAGATCGAGCTGTTCACGAAGACCGCCGACTACCCCGTGGGCGTCTACACGCTGTCCAAGGAGCTGGACGAGATGGTGGCGCGGCTGCACCTGTCGGCGCTCGGCGTCCAGCTGACCGAGTTGAGCCAGAAGCAATCGGACTACCTCGGGGTTCCGGTCAAGGGTCCGTACAAGAGCGACCACTACCGATACTGAGTGCCCATGGATGACAGGTCCACGAGTCGCTGTCGGTGATCAGCGAGGCGGCCTGGTCCGGTCGCCGGCTCACGCTGGCGGAGCGAACCTGCCGGGTGTCGGCTGGTGTCGGCTACCGGGTGCCGGTGCCGTTGCCGGTGTTGCCGGTGCCGGGACCGGTGACGCGGAGTCGGTGGGCGTCCGCTGGCTCGGGACGTCTCCGCGGGCGGCCACCTGGGCAAAGCGCAGGGATTCGCGCCGGTTGCGCTCGCCCAGGACCGCGCTGAGATAGGCCCAGGCCGGCGTGCCCGGAGGCGCCGGTGGGGTGACGGTCTTTGCGATCTCGGTCGCGATCTGATGACCCATCCGTTCGCGCACGGTCGGCGAGAGCTCGTGGTAGCGGGTGAGAAGGTTACGGGCCCCGAGCGCGACGTCGGTGGGCAAGCGTGACAGCTCGAGGGTCGTCGCCCACTGCGCCAACGGCGGCGGGATCGCCGGAAGAGGCCCGGCGGTGAACGGCACGCGCTCACGGACCACGACAGTGCCGGCCAGGATGTCACCCACCCGCTTGCCGCGCTCGTTGAGCAGCGAGCAGATCACGGCACCGGCGCCGGAGGTGAGGAGGAAGTCGACGAATACCCCGGCGAGGGCCCGGGTGAGGGCATGCCGGAAGCGCACCGGGCCTGCGTCGTCGCGGACGACCCGCAGACCGAGGGCGAGCTTGCCCAGCGACCGTCCGCGGGTGAGCGTCTCGACCAGGACCGGGACACCCACGAACAGCGCCACGAACCCGACCAGGGAGATCGCTGCCCCCAGCGCAGCGTCGACCGTCGACACGACCGCCGCGATGGCGATGCCCAGCAGGATGGCTGCGGCGACCAGCAGCGTGAGGTCGATGATGATGGCGAGTGCCCGTGACGGCAGCTTGGCCAGGCGCAGCTCGAGCGGCACCGCCTCCCCGGTCACCAGGTCGCTCACGCTGGCTAGTCTGCCAGCCGTGGATCTCGACGCCTTCGTGGCCGCACACCGGTCCGAATGGGAGCGCCTGGATACGCTGTCGCGGCGCCGTGGCGGGTTGTCCGGGCCGGAGGCCGACGAGCTGGTCGCCCTGTACCGGCGAGCGTCGACGCACCTGTCGACCGTCCGGTCATCGGCGCCGGATGCCGCCGTGTTGGCGCGGCTGTCGGGTCTCGTGGTACGAGCCCGGACCGCGATCGCCGGTTCCCCCGATCCGGGCTGGAGCGAGGTCGTGCGCTTCGTCTCGCAGGGATTTCCGGCGGCGGTCTACCGGTCGCGGCGATGGTGGGTCCCTACAGCGCTGGTATTCGTGGCGGTCTCGACTCTGCTGGGCTGGTGGGTCGCCGTCACACCCTCGGTACAGGCGAGCATCGGCGCTCCCGAGGAGATCCGTCAGCTCGTCGAGCACGACTTCGAGGACTACTACTCGGCGAATCCGGCGGGCTCCTTCGCCGCACAGGTATGGACGAACAACGCGTGGGTCGCGGCGGGTGCACTCGTCCTCGGCGTCTTCCTCGGCCTTCCGGTGATCTTCATCCTGCTGACCAACGCCGTGAACGTGGCTGTGTCAGCGGGGCTGATGGCGGCCCACGGTCGGCTGGACATCTTCTTCGGCCTGATCACACCGCACGGACTGCTCGAGCTCACCGCGGTCTTCGTCGCCGCGGGCACCGGGCTCCGGCTGGGCTGGACGGTGATCGATCCTGGCCCGCGGTTGCGGGGGGAGGCACTGGCCGAGCAGGGGCGGGCGGCCGTCGGCATGGCCATCGGCCTGACCGGCGTGCTGCTCGTCTCTGGAGTGATCGAGGCGTTCGTGACGCCGTCGGGCTTGCCGACCTGGGCACGGATCGCGATCGGCCTGACCGCCGAAGTTGCCTTCCTCGCCTACATCTGGACGTGGGGTCGACGGGCCGCCCTGGCCGGCGAGACGGGCGACATCAGCCCCGCCGACCGCGGCGACGTGCTGCCCACCGCCGCCTGACCCCACCATTGTCAGTTGATCACGTTCACCACCCTTGCGGACGGTTCACCAGGCTCCGGACCCTGGTGAACCATCCTGGATCCTGGTGAAGTCGGCAACTCGCGGACGGAGTTCGTCCGCGAGCACGGCCGTGAGACCTGCTAAATGCCACCCCGGCGCCGACGTGCCCTGGCGAATGCCGCCCGGAACCGCTCGGCCAACCCGGACCGGTTGGAGAAGTCGAGCCAGATGACCCGGACCACCTCGAACCCGAGCTCGCGCATCCGGTCCTCGCGCAGCTTCTCGCGCCACACGACCTCACCCGGATCCTGACCGGGCTTGAGCAACCGCCCGTACTTGACCCGACCGTCGAACTCTCCGATGGTCTCGAACTCTTCGAAGAGGAAGTCGGACCGGCCGACGACCTGCCCGTCCGGTGAAATGATCACCCGCTGCAGGTCGGGCCGGGGGAGGCCGATCAGGTCGAAGGTGACACGGCTGCGCGACTCGCCCACGCTCTCCGAACGGCCATCGGCGAACTCGACGACCCGACCGGCGTTGCACGTGCCGGGCCAGTCGCGCATGGAATCGAGCCGTTCGAGGACCGTGTCCTTGTCGACGAGCCCTTGGTGGAGGAGGGCGTCGGTGACGACGACCGCGGCTTCGAACGTCGTGATCCGGGCAGTGTCGATCGCCGTTCGTGCGGGCGACGTCACCCAGATCCCGTCGACTCGCTCGACGTCGCAATCCCTCAGTTCGCCTGCGTGGTGGTGCACGCCAGCCTCGATCCTCGGAGAGTGCAGGTCGCCGCGGGACACGTGGACGAGCGACAATTCGAGGCCCCACGCGGGTAGTCCGCGCAGGACGGCGGCCGAGGTGTGACTGACGACGGCCGGCTTGTCCAGGCTTCGCACGACCGCATGGATCATCGCGACATGACGTTGCTCGCGGGTCATCGCGGCGAAGAGGGCACGGTCCGCATAGGCACCCCGGCGGATCACCACCCACTCCTTCCGGCGTCGCCGGCGGGTGATCTCGGCCTCGGTGTATCCGGCGGCCAATGCCTGGGACCGCATGACCACGCCACCCTGCCGGGCGGCGATCGCAGCGAAGGCGTCGTCCATGGGTTCCGAGGGTGCTCAAGGCGTGGGGGCGTCCGCTACGCCGCCGCCGACAGCCGTGGATACGTCGGTCGTCGCCGGTCGTGTTGTGGAGAAGCGACGTCGGAGCTTCACCAGGCTTGCGGACGGTTCACCAGGGTCCGGAGCCTGGTGAACCGTCCACCAGGGTGGTGAACGTGATCAACCGACACCGCCGGAGGCTAGAGGCGGCCGGCGGCCTTCAATGCGAGGTAGGCGTCGGCGAGAGCGGGCGCGAGCTCGTCCGGCGGCGCGTCCACGACGTGCGCACCGTGGCGTTCGAGCAGGCGGGAGACGCGGAAGCGTCCGGCCCGGTCGCGCTCGGCGGCGGCGGCCCCGTACACCGCCTCGGTGTCCCCCCGGGCCGTGGCCATCTGGGCGATCCGCGGGTCCGCCACCGCTGCGACCAGCACCGTGTGCCGATGGGTGAGCCGGCCGAGAACGGGGAGCAGTCCCTCCTCGACCGGGCCCGCGTCCAGGCCGGTCACCAGGACGACCAGCGAATGTCGACCGGCCCGTTGCAGGACCTCGACGGCCAGGCCGCGGAAGTCGGTCTCGAGCAGTTCGGGCTCGATCCCGGCCATGGCATCCACGAGCCGAGG
>JBOGDU010000253.1:0-7609 GCA_050743145.1 Jiangellaceae bacterium
GCTGCGAGTCGTCCTGCGTCCGACCGACCGGACGCTGACCGCCGCCGAGGCCAACGCGCTGCGCGACCGGATCTACGGCGCGCTCCACGACGGTGTCGTGGACGACCCGGCCATCCTGATGACCAGAACCGGATCGCCACCGACGAGTCCGAGCTCCGCGGCCGCCGTGCCGCCGTTGACGGCGAGTGCGACATGGCCGGCCGAATCGACGAGCACGACGAGGGAGCCCAGGGCCACGTCGCCGAAGGTCGAGCCGAGCTCGACCCCGTAGGACCGGTCCCCCACGCCCACCTCCACCGGACCGCCGGCCAACCCCGCCGCCTCAAGGTCGGCGTCGCGCGCGGCTAGCTGGACGTTCCCGAAGCGGTCTACGGCCAGGACCTCGGTGTCGAGCACACCGTCGCGCACCTCGACACGCGGCGCCCGAAGCCGGACGAGGCCGTCGACCGCCAGCGCTGGCCCGACTGCGCCCAATGGCACGCCCATCGCCAGGTGCGCGGCCACGGGCGCGAACACGTCGCGCCCGTGGAACGTGTGCGAGGCCGACCGGAGGTGATAGGCGGGGTCGGACAGCTCGACCGCCGCCGTGGCTCCGCCGAGCACATCGGCGGCCCACGGCAGCAGCCCGTTGTCGGGTCCGACCAGGATCGACGCTCCCGCCGCCAGCCCCAGGGCTCGCCTGGTGCCGCCCACACCCGGATCCACCACCGCGACCACGACCGACGGCGGCAGGTAGGGAACGGTCTGGGCCAGGACGACGGCGCCGTGCCGGACATCACCCGGGGGTACCTCGTGCGTGACGTCGACAACACGCACCGCCGGCGCGATTCTGGCGACGACCCCGCGGCAGGCAGCGGCGAAGCCGTCGCGCTGCCCGTAGTCGGTCAGCAGCCAGATCCAGTCGAATGCTGCGGCCACCGCTGTAGCTCCCGGTCAGGCGGTGAGGATCTGGCCGAGCAGGTCGTCGAGACTGACCAGCCCGACCACCCCCGCGGCGGCATCGGCAACGACTCCGAGCTGGGCTCGGCCCCGTTGCAGGTCGCGCAGCGCCGCGGCCACCCCAGCATCGGGCGCCAGGAGCGGCACCGGCGTCGCCATCTCCCCCGCTGTCCGGTCGGCGCCGGCCGCACGCGCCAGCAGGGCATCGCGGACGTGCACCGTTCCGGCCACCTCGCCGCCGGTTCCCCAGACGATCAGACGGGTCCGGCCGCTCGCGGCGGCACGCTCGACCACCTCGGCAGGCGCGGCGTCGGCACCGACGGCCACGATCTGGTCGGCCCGGACCCCGAGCGCGCCGACCGGCGATGCCGGAGCGTCCAGCGCCCTGGTGAGAAGGCCGTGGTCCGCGCTGCTGATCAGACCGAGCCGCTCGGACTCCTCCACCAGATGATGGATCTGTTCACGGTTGCGGACGTTGACGATCGAGTCGCGTGGCTGCACGCGAAACAGCCGCAGAACGGCGTTCGACATGCCGTTGAGCACGACGAGCAGCCATCGCACCGCCCAGGTGAAGGCTCGGAACGCCGGAGCCAGCAGCAACGCCGACGACTCCGGGTGGGCGATGGCCCACGACTTGGGCGCCATCTCGCCGATCACGACGTGCAGGAAGGTCACCAAGGACAGTGCGGCCACCAGCGCAACGGCGTCGGCCGCGACGTCGGGCAGACCGAGCGCGGCGGTCGGCGGCTCGAGGAGGTGGTGCAGCGCCGGCTCGGAGATCATGCCGAGCCCGACGATGCACATCGTGATGCCGAGCTGGGCTCCGGCGAGCATCAGTGACAGCTCGCGGACACCGTTGAGCGCCGAACGCGCGCCGCGTCGGTGGGCTGCCGCCGCCTGCTCGAGCCGATGCCGGCGGGCACCGACCAGGGCGAACTCGGACGCGACGAAGAAGCCGCTGACCACCAAGAGGATCAGGGTGATCGCGATCGCAGCCCATGGGTTCATCGGTTCCCGGTCCCCTCGACGGCACGCAGCCGCACCCGTTCGGGCACATGGCGGGCGACGGACAGCACCTCGATCTCGATCCGGCGACCGGATCGGTCGTCCTGCCCGGGCCGGAGGAGAAGCCGGTCGCCGGGTTCGCCGAACCGGCCCAGCTCGGCGACGACGAGGCCGGCCACGGTCTCGTAGTCGTCGGTGTCCGGCAGCGACAGACCCGTGCGCCGCGCCACCTCGTCCATCCGCAGCGCAGCGTCGACCTCCCACCACCCATCGTTCCGGACGACCTCGACATCGGCCTCGTCGTTCTCGTCGGCGATGTCGCCGACGACTTCCTCTGCGATGTCCTCGAGGGTGACGACGCCCGCGAAGCCTCCGTACTCGTCGAGCACGCAGGCGAACTCGTCGCGCCGCTCCTGCATCTGCCGGACGAGTGCCGGCAGCGACACCGTGTCCGGCACGACCAACGCGGGACGGCAGATGGACCCGACCGGCGTCTCGGCGGACGGCGGAAGGACCATCAGCTCACGGACCCCGGCGACGCCGAGCACGTCGTCGGTGCGCTCGCCGACCACCGGGTAATGGGAGTGCCCGTGGCGGGCAACCAGTCCGGTCAGGTCCGCGGCGGTGGCATCGGAGCGGACGATCACCACATCCGGCCGCGGCACCATCACCTCGGCCGCAGTGCGCTCGGAGAAGCTCAGCGCGCGCACGAGCAGGTCGGACAGGTCGTCGCTGAGCGTGCCGTGCTCGGACGACTCGCGCGACTCGCCGATCACGTACCCGAGCTCCTCGAGAGTCGCGCCGTGGTGCAACTCCTCGACCGGTTCGATGCCGACCTTGCGGAGCAGCCAGGAGGCGGAGTTGTCGAAGAGCTCGACCACGGGCCGGCTGACCGCCAGGTAGACCAGGGTGGACGGGGCGAGAGCCTTGGCCAGGACCTCGGACTTCGCGAGCGCGAGATTCTTCGGGGCCAACTCACCGAGCACCATCTGCAGGGCCGTCGCGACGGCGAAGCCCAGCGCCACGGCGATGCCGGGAGTCGCGGAGGCAGACACGCCGATCGTCTCGAGCAGCGGCCGGATCAGGGCGGAGACCGCCGGCGCGGCAATGTAGCCGACCACGAGACCGGTGACGGTGATGCCGACCTGAGCGGCCGAGAGCATGAACGAGAGCCGTCCCATGACCCGGATCGCCGTGGCCGCCCTCTGGTCACCCGCCGCGGCCTGCCTGGACAGCTCGACCCGGTCGGCGGCCACGTACGCGAACTCCTGCGCGACGAAGTAGCCGGTCCCCAGCGTCAGCGCAAGGACAGCGACCAGGCCGAGAGCGGCGGTCATCGCGCACCGCTCCTTCCAGGCATCAGCGAGGCGACCAGCGTACCCGGCGGCCCGGTGCGCCTATCGACCGATGCCTACGCGGCCGGCTCAGGAACGCACGAGGCGGGCGACCGCATCGGAAGCCTCCTTGACCTTCGCCGCGGCGTCGGATCCGCCGTGGGCCACGGCGTCGGCGACACAGTGGCCGAGGTGCTCCTCGAGCAGGCCGAGGGCGAACGACTCCAATGCCCTCGTCGCGGCCGAGACCTGCGTCAGCACGTCGATGCAGTACTTCTCGTCCTCGACCATCCGCTGTAGGCCGCGGACCTGGCCCTCGATGCGGCGGAGACGGCGAAGCTGGGCGGTCTTGGTGTCGGCGTAGCCGGGCGCGGTCGAGTCCATGATCGGATCATACCCCTGGGGGGTAGTCCGCGTCCGGTCACCGGGCCAGCCACGGGCCGGGGTCGCGGAACTCGCCGTCGACCTGGACCTCGAAATGCAGGTGCGGGCCGGTCGACAGGCCCGTGGACCCGATCCGTCCGATCACCTCGCCGCCCGCCACCCGGTCACCCTGGTTGACCAACGCCCTGGCGAGGTGCGCGTACCGGGTGGTGATCCCGTTGCCGTGGGCGATCGTGACCAGGTTGCCGTACGCCGGGTCCACCGTGACAGCGGCGACCGTACCGCCGGCCGCCGCGTACGCGCTGCCGTCAGCCGGACGGAAGTCGATGCCCGTGTGCACCTTGTGTGCACCGGTGACGGGGTGTCGACGTATCCCGTACGGGCTGGAGATCGCCCCCAGCCCAGGCATGACCCATCGCCTGTCGATGCCGAGTGATGCAGTGACCTTCTCCGCCGCTTCGGTCGCGGTGGCGCTCTCCGCGCTGGCACCTTTCTGCTGCTCCTCCGCCGCCAGGTACGCGGCCTCCGCGGCGTCGAGCAGACCCTCCGCCTCGGTGACCGTCATGGCGGCGGCGCGGTGCTCCCGGACGGCAGCGGCGCGCTGCTGGCGGACGCGCTGCTCACGCTCTGCGGCGGCAACCGCCACGCGCTCGCTCAGCCGGGTGGACCGGGACCGGGCGGCCAGCAGCGCGGACCGTGCGATCCGAACGGCATCGCCGGTCTCTGTCACAGCCTTCTCCGCCTTCTCCGCCGAGGCGGTGGCATCGGCCAGCGCCGCCGTGGCTGCGGTCGCGGCGTCGGTCGCTGCCGAGAGCGTCGTCGGGTCGACGGCGGCGGCGAACGACGACGAGGAGACGATGGGAGTTGTGGCGGCGGCGAGCGCGAGAGCGCAGGCGACTCGTGCACACGTGGTCGGGCTCGGCATGTGGATCCGGTCTGTCGGGGACATAGGTGGGCGCGTGTCCCTGCCAGGCAGGGTCGATGCGGCCGGACGTTCAACGCGGCGGGGAGATATGGGCGTTCCGCCCGGTTACGTGACCTCGCCCACGGTTGGACCCGTCCCTGCGGTGACCCAGGTCACATCGACGTGATCGGTCACGCGGAGGCGGAGGCCACCCAACTGGCGACCCGCTGGCGGAGTACCGGCAGGCTGATCGTGGCCGCCGCGAGTACCGCGTCGTGGAAGCCGGTGATGTCGAACCGGTCGCCCAGAGCTTCTCGCGCATCGGAGCGCAGCTGCAGGATCTCGCGCTGGCCGACCTTGTAGGCCAGGGCCTGCCCGGGCATGCCGATGTAGCGGTCGACCTCGACGGTGATGGTGCCGAGGTCGACCGGCAGGTGCGCCACCATGAAGTCGATCGCCTGCTGGCGGGTCCAGCCCATGGCGTGCAGTCCGGTGTCGACGACCAGTCGGCACGCCCGCCATGCATCCGAGGAGAGCATGCCGAGACGGTCGAGGTCGCCCTCGTAGAGGCCCATCTCGTCCGCGAGCCGCTCGGTATAGAGCGCCCAGCCCTCGACGAAGGCGGTGTGGCCCCACGACAGCCGCCGGAACGCCGGCAGGTCGGTCCGCTCGGTCGCGATCGCCAGCTGGAGATGGTGGCCGGGTATGGCCTCGTGGAACGCGATGGAAGCGGTCGAGTACCGGCCACGATCGGCCGGTTCGTGGAGGTTCACGTGGTACTCGCCCGGTCGGCTGCCGTCGGGCGTGGGCGGCGTGTAGTAGGCGGGCGGCACGTCGGCGGCGAGGCAGTCGGGCACCGGGGTCAGGATGCAGGGTGCCTGCGGCATGATGCCGAACCAGTCGCCGATCGCCGCGCCGGCCCGTTCGAGGCAGCCTCGTGCGTGCGCGAGGATCTCGTCGCCGTCGCGGTAGCGCAGTTCCGGGTCGTCGAGCAGCTTCGCGAAGACTGCGGCGACGTCGGTCATGCCGAATGCCCGGGCACCGGCCTCGGCGAACTCCGCCGGCAGCTTCTCGGTTGCCTCGTGCAGGCCGATGTCGTGGAGTTCCTGTGCGGTCAGGGGCAGCCCGGTGTGGTGCTCGATCAACGCGCCATAGAGCTCCTCGCCATCGTCGAGGTGGCACAGCCCGGGCCGGTCGTCGGCGCGGGCGGCAGGCTCGAGCTCGGAGGCGAAGACGTCCCGGTAGGTCACGAACGCCGGGCGTAGGACGTCGCGGACGACCTCGGACATCTGTGCGCGCCATGCGTCGATGCCATCCCACTCCTCCGGTCCGGCGAGACCGGCGAACGGGTCGACTTCGAGCGGCGAATCGAGGTATCCGGACACCTGGTGGATCGAGCGCGCGACGTTGACGCGAGCGGGCGTGCGACCGGCCGCCAGACCCTCCCGGTAGCGCTCCACCCCCTGGTGGAGCATCCGTGCCAGTCCACCGATCCGGGTGAGGGCCATCCGGGCGTGTTCGGGCTCGGGAGCCCGCAGCTGTGCGGCGGTGATGAGCAGACCGGCGTGCACCCCCTGCATCTGGTCCGAGGTCAGTTCGACGACCCGCAGGTCGATCGATCGGACGGCGTCGTCGAGCTCGTCGACGAGCAGGTCGCGGGTGACCTGATCGGTGTCGTCGAGGTCGGTGTCAGAAACGGCGGCCAATCGGTCGCGAAGCCCGACCCATCGAGCGCGCAGCCGCTGCTCGGCCTCGGCCGACAGGTCGTCGGCGCGGTCGTCGTAGCGATGGTCACCAAGAAAGGAGGCGAACAGCGGGCTGGCCTCGAGCCGCGCTTCCCAGTACTCGTCGGCGATGGCACGAAGCTCGTCGGAGGCGGTCACGGTCGCCCATCCTGCCCGACCGATCCGACAGTGCGCCGCGGTCGGGTGGGGGTCTCATCCGAGGCGACTAGTGTTCCCGCCCATGTCACGGGCGGGAACGGGGGTAGGCGGCGCGGCTGTCCTGCTCACGGCGCTGGCCTCGGTGTCGGCCGTGCTCGGCTTCGGTCGCGACGTGGTGGTCGCCGCGGTGTTCGGTGCCGGCGCGGAGTTGGACGCCTTCCTGGTGGCCCAGGGAATGATGAACCTCGTCCTGGGCCTGGTGTCCAGTGCGGTCGCGACCGCCCTTGTCCCTGTGGTCGCGCGCGAGGCGGCCGACGACGAAGGGGCCCGCCGCGCAAGCCACACCGTGACGGTCGCCCTGTCGGTCACGCTCGTCGTGCTCGGTCTCGCGTCGGTCGTGCTGTGGCTGTTCGCCGGGCCGGCGGTCTCGGCCCTGGCGCCGGGCTTCGAGGGAGAACAGGCGGACCTCGCCGTGCGGACGACCCGGATCGTCCTGGTGGCCGTCGTCCTCGTGTCCGGGACGAACCTGCTGGCGGCGGCCGCCCAGGCCCGGCGACGGTTCTTCTGGGCAGGCGTCCAGGGGATCCCGTTCAACCTTGCGATGATCGTCGCGGCGGTCGGGTTCGGGCCCCGATACGGAATCACGGCCCTCGCCGTCGGCTTCGTCGCCGGGTCGGCCCTGCGGCTGGCCTGCCAGCTGGTTCCGCTGCGGGCGATCGGTCTGCGGCTGCGGTTCTCGTTCGACCTGTCCGACCCCGGCTTCCGCGCGATCGTCCGGCTGACACCGGCGTTGCTGGTCGGTAGTGGCATCGGCAACGTCAACACCCTGGTCGACCGCGCGGTCGCCTCGGTGGTCGGCGAAGGCGTCATCACGTCGTTGTCCTACGGCTGGCGACTGGTCACATTGCCCGAGACCCTCGTCATCGCCTCCCTGGCTGCCGCGCTCTACCCGGCGTTCGGGGCGTCGGCCGTTCACCGGCCGGAGCTGCGGCGGCTCGTCGGGCGGGGCCTGTCCACTGCGACGATCGTCGTCGTTCCCATCTGCGCACTCTTGCTCGTGGCGGCGCAGCCGCTGGTCACCCTCGCCTTCGGGCACGGGAGCTTCGACGCGGACGCCGTGGACGACACGGCAACCGCCGTGCGCTGGTACGTGCCGGCCC
>JBOGDU010000254.1:0-5629 GCA_050743145.1 Jiangellaceae bacterium
CGACCGGCAGCGTGGTGGCCTCGAGCAGGTCTTGAGCCCGAAGGATGCGCTGGTGGGTGAGCCACCGCATCGGCGTCGTGCCGGTCGCATCGCCGAACCGTCGGGCGAACGTCCGCGGGCTCATCGCTGCGAGCCGCGCGAGCCGGCGGACTGTCAGGGGTTCGTCGAGGTGCTCGAACATCCAGTCCATGACCGGCGCCAGTGCGTTGTCGAACGGCGAGACCGGAACGGGGGTGAACGCGAACTGCGACTGTCCACCGTCGCGGTGTGGGGCGGTCACCATCCGCCGGGCGACCTGGTTGGCGATGTCGGGTCCGTAGTCGAGGCGGACGATGTGCAGCGCGAGGTCGATCCCGCTCGCTGTACCCGCCGACGTGAGCACCCGGCCCTCGTCGACGTACAACACATCCGGTTCCACGCGCACCGTCGGATAGCGCCGGGCGAGCTCAGCGGTGTCCATCCAGTGGGTGGTCGCTGCTCGCCCGTCCAGGATGCCAGCCGCCGCGAGCGCGAACGCACCCCCGCAGAACGACACCATCCGGGCTCCGCGGTCGTAGGCCGCGCGAAGGCCGTCGATCATCGCCCGAGGTGGCTCATGAGGGCATGCGGGCACGATCACCGTGTCGGCGTCCTCGAGCGCCTCGAGGCCGAAGGGTGGGTCGAGTGTCCAGCCGCCGTTGACCACCAGTGGCCGAATGACGCCGGCCAACCGGTGTTCGTACCACTCGACGCCGAGCTCCGGACGGCGCAGACCGAACACTTCGCACGAGATCGCGAAGTCGAACGGGTTGACTCCCGGGGAGAGCACGGTCACGACCCGATGCATCATGGCGCCACCTTCCTGCGCGCATCAATTTGACGATACAGCCGCTGGCAGGATCGTTTCGTTGCCTGGCGCTCTGCCGTCTCGCCGGTGCCACCGCTCCGCGCGACGCTGGCGGTCGGACGAGGAGCGGCATGGACACTCAGGTCAATGGTGCGCCGCCGGGCGCGGACATGCCCGCGCAGCACCCGGGCGGGCAGGCGACGGGCGGAGAGCCCGGCGGGGTCGAGTTGCTGCAGTTCGCCCGAACGCTGTGTAACTCCTCCAGCAAGGC
Organism: Jiangellaceae bacterium; assembly: GCA_050743145.1. Taxonomy (GTDB): domain Bacteria; phylum Actinomycetota; class Actinomycetes; order Jiangellales; family Jiangellaceae; genus DASRTE01. Next base: position 1,098 of record JBOGDU010000254.1, read on the forward strand.
GGAGCTACGGCACCGCTTCATCGCGGGATTCGGCCGGCTCTTCGATCTCCCGATGGGCGCGTTGTACACCGTCGATCCATGGACCGGACGTCAGCAGTGCGTCGCCTCATGGGGTGTCAGCGACAGCTTCATGGCACGTTACGAGCGAGGCGGACGGGAGCTGAACTGGCTGCAGGGGCACCTCGACGCCACCGGGCACGCGGCCTACAACATGGCGCTGATGGGGATGGACGAGTGGCTCGAGAACCCGCTCTACACGAAACTCAAGTACCTGCACGACATCCGTCATGAGGTCCAGGCACCGGTCGCCAACCGGGACGGAGTCATCGGGACGTTGCACTGCGGCACGAACGACCCCAGCCGCGGCTTCACCCCCTACGAGGTGCGATTGACCGAAGCGCTGGGCCGCGTGGCCGGGACCGTTATCGAGGGGATTGATTCCAGGGTGCACCTGGAGCGTGAGCGTGACCAGGCCGTCGTCGCCCTCGACCGCATCGGGACCGCGGTGGTGATCACCGATCCGGCGGACCCCGAACCGCGCCTCAACGCGGCCGCCCGCTGTCTCCTCGCCGAAGTCGTGGACGCGGAACACGGACTGCACCAGGTCATCACCCGACCGGCCGCCGAGGGCGGATTCGCCCGCCACGTCGACGTCGGGCTGGTGGACGGAGGCAGTGGGCTCCTGCACGGACACTCGAGCTGCACACGTGCCGATGGCGGCGCGCTGATCACAGTGCTGGAACTGCAGCGGGATCGGTCCGAGATCTCGACCGAAACACTGATGGCCCTGACGCCGCGCGAGCGGGAGGTGGCGCTGCTCGTCGTCGATGGTCTGACCGACCGCGCGATCGCCCAGCGGCTGTACCTGAGCCACCACACGGTCAGCCAGTACGTCAAGCGCATCTACCGCAAGCTGGACGTGTCATCGCGGGTCGCGCTGACCCGCTGGCTGCTCGGCCCTCGCGACCCCCGCCACCGCAACTGAAGGGTCCCCGCGTGCCCGTCCAGCCCGCCGCACATTTCGTTCAAGACGTGCGCCTCCTGGTTTGTCACGATCGTGACGTCGACGCACGTCAAGCCCAACCGAGGAAAGGAGCGCCAGATGAGAAAGGTTGCCGTCACGGAGCACTTGACGCTCGATGGCGTGATGCAGGCTCCCGGTCGTCCCGACGAGGACACGCGGGGCGGCTTCGAGCACGGCGGCTGGGCCATGCCCAACAACGACGAGGTCATGGGGAGAGTGATGGGAGAGGGGATGGCCCAGGGCGGGCCTCTACTCTTCGGCCGACGAACATATGAGGACTTCTACGGCTTCTGGCCCCTCCAGAAGGACAACCCGTTCACCGATGTCCTCAACGATGTCGAGAAGTTCGTCGCCTCGAGGACGCTCACCGACCCACTTCCGTGGAACAACTCCACCTTGCTCAAGGGCGACGCCGCCGAGGCCGTGAAGGAGCTCAAGGAGCAACCGGGCAAGGACATCGGCGTCCTGGGAAGTGGAGAACTGGTCCAGTCTCTGATCCGCCATCAGCTCGTTGACGAGTACTTGCTGATGATCCATCCGCTCGTACTGGGGTCGGGTGCCCGGCTCTTTCCCGACGGTGTCCGCTCCAGCCTCCGCCTCGTCGATAGCGTCACTACGACGACCGGTGTCGTGATCGCCACCTACCGCGCGTGACCCCCGGCAGTCGAACACGTCCGAGGTGGCGTCTGGGGCATCGAGTGCCGACCGAACCCAAGAGATCAGCAGAAGGTGAGGACAGATGATCAGCAATGTGTCCAAGGTCATGATGCCGGTCGACGACCAGCAGAGTGCGCTGGAGTTCTGGACCACCACGATGGGATTCGCGGTCGTCCGCGACGAGACCTACGGTGACGAACGGTGGATCGAGGTCAAGCCACCTCAGCAGGACCTGCTGCTGGGCCTCACCCCGCGGCGTGCCGACGAGCCGCGACCGGCGGTACCGGACCGGCTGCCGCACTCGGACCTGTTCTTCAACTGTGCGGACATCGAGCAGACCCACGCCGAGCTCCGCCGCCGCGGCGTGCGGTTCCCGATCCCACCGGCCCGGGAGCAGTTCGGCTGGTGGGCGTTGTTCGAGGACAACGAGGGCACCCGCTACGCCCTGGGCCAATGGCATGACTAGGAACCGGTCACACCCCACCCCGCGCTGCGACGTCTCGACTTCCTCGTCGGGACCTGGACCATCCAAGGGGAGACCGCGCCCGAGTTCGTGGGGCCGCGCATGAGGTCGACCGCACGGACACGTTCGAATGGCTGCACGGCGGGTTCATCCTGGTGCACCGCTCGGTCCCTTCCACGACGGGAGCACGTCCGAGGGAGAGGCCGTCGACGGCAGCCTGAGATTCACCGGTCCGGCCCGGTTCACCCTCGTCGAGAACGCCGACGGGACCGCCACCAACGACTGGGAGCTTCGAGGTGGCGCGGTGAGTGGCGACCATGGCGGCACGCGACGATGACACGGGTTGCCGGCCCGGGAGGTCGAGGCGCCTGATCCGCGTTCCGCTGTCGGACGGCGTCGTTATCCTCACGACGGTTCGCAGAGGCGGGCCGCAGAGGCGGACGACGCGAGAGGACGGATGCACGCATGAACTGGACGCTCGAGGTGGTGTGTGTTCCCGTCACCGACGTGGACCGCGCCAAGGCTTTCTACGCAGAGCAGCTCGGCTTCGACCTCGACCATGACACCGTCGTGAGCGACGACGTCCGAGTCGTCCAGTTGACGCCTCGTGGATCGGGCTGCTCGGTCGTCATCGGGAAGGGGGCGGTCCCGGACATGCCGCCGGGATCGCTCAAGGGGCTGCAGTTGGTCGTTGCCGACCTTCGAGCGGCCCACGCCGAACTCGTCGGGCGTGGTGTGGACGTCACCGGCATCCAGGTCTTCGACGCGGACGGCCAGCGTCCGAGCCGTGCAGGAGACGCTCTCGACAATGTCGGCTTCTTCTACTTCAGCGATCCCGACGACAACGGCTGGGCCGTGCAGCAGATCAGCGCCCGCGCGGTCGCCGAACACTAGGGCGAGCCTCGGGGGACGCGCCGACCTGGCGTTGTGTTCAAGACACCTCCGATCCTCTCGATTCACGATCGCGGGCGACGCGGGTCGCCCCGGTGACAGGAGTGCACTGATGCGACCGCAACTGCGTGCTACCGGATTCGACGGCCAGATGCTCCAGCCGGGAGACGACGACTACGACGCCCGGCGAGCCGTCTGGAACGCCATGGTCGACCGGCGGCCGGCCGTGATCGCCCGGTGCCGAAGCACGGCCGACGTCGCAGCGGCCGTACGGTTCGGTCGTGAGAGTGGCCTCGAGATCGGAGTCCGCTGCGGTGGGCACAGCGTCCTGGGCATCAGCGTGCCCGACGACGGGTTGATGATCGATCTCACGGGGCTTCGGTCGGCGCGGGTCGATCCGGATGCGCGCCGTGCGTGGGTCCAGGGTGGAGCGCTGCTCGGTGGTCTGGATCGCGCCGCACAGCAGTACGGCCTCGCGACCACGGCCGGCAACGTCTCTCATACCGGTGTCGGTGGCCTCACCCTCGGCGGCGGGATGGGCTGGCTGGCCCGCGAGTTCGGCCTGACCTGCGACAACGTGGAGGCGTTCGAGGTCGTCACGGCCGACGGCGCGACCGTGCGCGCCAGCGAGACGGAGAACGGTGACCTGTTCTGGGGCCTGCGCGGTGGCGGCGGCAACTTCGGTGTCGTTACCGAGTTCGAGTTCCGCCTCCACCGGATCGGAACGGCGGCGTTGGTGGCCAACTACTTCTACAGCCTCGCCGAAGCACCTGCGGCGCTGCGGCGATGGCGCGACCTCATCGAGACCGCGCCGACGCAGGCAACCCTCACGGCGTGGGTCGGCACGAGCGGTGAGTGGCCGTTCCTGCCGCCCGAGCTGCACAACCGGCCACTCGCGAGCGCAGGGTTCGTCTGGGTGGGCGAGCCGTCCGAGGGACGCGGGCTCCTGCCGTCGTTCTCCGCACTCGGGAGCCACGTCGCGGAGCGGGTCGACGGTATGACATATCTCGAGCTCCAGAGCATGGACGATGACGCGCATCTCCCCGGACTGCGCCGGCGGTACTGGAAGGGCCACTACCTACCGCAGTTGCCCGACGCTGCCATTGACGCGTTCCTGACCCAGGGCGCGACGAATTCCGACGACGACCGGTCCCTCCTCCCGGCCGCCTCATTCCAGTCCTACGGTGGCGCCATCGCCTCGATCTCTGACGACCAGAGTGCCTTCAGCAACCGCAACGCCCTGGTGGAGTTCGTCGCCGCCTCCGCTTGGACGGACCCGGCGGAAGACGACGAGCGGATGGCGGCAGCCCGTCGCTTCGGCGCTGAGCTCGAACCGTTCGCCAGTGGCGTATACGTCAACGTCCTGAGCGACGAGGGCGAGGCCGGGGTTCGGCGGGCCTACCGGTCCGACAAGCTCGCCCGGCTGGCGGAGTTGAAGCACCGGTACGACCCCGAGAACGTCTTCCACCTCAACCACAACATCCGACCCATGCCCGG
>JBOGDU010000255.1:0-3741 GCA_050743145.1 Jiangellaceae bacterium
CGACCGGCAGCGTGGTGGCCTCGAGCAGGTCTTGAGCCCGAAGGATGCGCTGGTGGGTGAGCCACCGCATCGGCGTCGTGCCGGTCGCATCGCCGAACCGTCGGGCGAACGTCCGCGGGCTCATCGCCGCGAGCCGCACGAGCCGGCGGACGGCCACGGTCTATCTGCCGCCGGATCCGGGACTCGCGCGCTTCCACTCTCCGGCTACGGACAGCCTCGCCACGCTCGTGGTGTGGCTAGTCCTCGCTCTCGGGGAGGTCGGCGCGCATCGCTCGACGGAGCAGCGCGGCGCGCTCGCCCCCGGTCAGCACGCGGCCCTTCGACTGGCCGAGGTCACCGGCCCAGCCGGTACGGCCGTCACCGCCAAACTCGGATTCCGTCTCCGGCACAGGCTCATCTAACGGTCCAATGGCCATGATCATCGCCTCCCTCATCGGAAGGTTACGCGGCTTCGTAACGACGACCCGCGCGACTACGGCGCGCCTGCCTGGCACCCTCCAGAACTTCGAAGCAAAAACGTGGACTGCCTCTGGGTAACAGGCTTACATCGAACAGGTGTGCGGGTTTAGGGTGCAACACGGCACCACCCGGTGCCTTTGCTTCTGAGTAATGAGAGTAAGGACTCCCAGCAGATGGCAGAACGAAAGAGCGAAGCATCTGGAGCAGCGACCGATCCTGCAGCGGCGGCCGAGTCGAAGAAGAAGCGTTCGCGGCTGCTCCAGGAGGACGTCCCGAGCATCACCCTCGAGCAGGCTCTCCGCGTGCCGAAGGCGATCGCAGACGGCTACGCCTACAAGCCCACGCGCCCGTTGAACGTCGCGCAGGCCATGGGCATGACGCCGACGTCTGGGCCGTTTCGGACAATCACCGGCGCAGCGGTCGCCTACGGAATCACGACCGGGGCGGCACAGGCTCCAGAGATCGGGATCACACCGCTCGGGATGCGGATCACGCGACCGACAACCGAGGGCGACGATATCGCTGCGAAGCGGGAAGCATTGCTCCGGCCGAAGATTGTTGGGGAGTTCCTGCGGACCTATGACAACGCCGCCCTCCCGACCGACGCGATTGCGAAGAACGTTCTCCAGGAGAAGGGTGTGCCAGCCGATCGGCTGGATGACGTTCTCCAGATGATCACCGATGGCGCCAAGGCCGTCGGTTTTATCCGGGAGTGGAGCGGGAAGCGCTACGTCGACCTCGCCGGTCCGATCGCCACTGCCGATTCGGAAGACGCCGCCGTGGTATCACAGGAGGCACCGGTGGCACCGGCGGTAGGTCATGCGCCGCGCGGCCTACTCAGCAGAGCGGCGGCACCCGTGGCGGTGTCCGTCGGTCCCGGTATCCATATCAACATCGAGATCCACATCGCGGCCGACGCCTCGTCCGAGACGGTCGAGGACATCTTCCGGAACATGCGCCGATACATCTTGACCGGCGACGGGCAGGCCGACGATGGGCAGGCCGACGATGGCACTGCCGATGCTGGGTGATGGCCCCGATCCCGACCTGGTCCGCCGTCTGAGGGAATTTCAGATGCGTGTACGACAGCCGCCCCGCAAGGTCGAGGCCGTTGTGCCCGCGAGAGGGCCGCTCTCGGGGCGGGACGCCGATATCCTCGCCCGACTACGGCGCCACTCGCCCCCGCTGGCGGATTCGCTGGAACAGGCGTTGACGGACCTGAACGACCACACCAGGTTGAGTTACGTTGGACCGGCCGGGGAGGTCCGCGAGGTGATGCGGGCAACAGTCCAGATGTTCGCGCCTGACGACGAGGTCCAGAAACAGCCTTGGTACAAGGGCATCGCTCAGGGCGGGAAGCGAAACCCCAGCCAGGCCGAAAGGATCCGCTACGCCGTCCAGCAACAGGGCGGAGCCAAAAACCAGGCGAAGGGTAGTGCCGAACTAATCGATGAGCTCGTCGCCCAGATTGGGCGGCAAACCTACTCGATGGGCAGCAGCGCCCTGCACGCTGGCACTCTCCAGGGAAAGGTTCGCAAGCTCACGGGGTGGGTGTTCGCAATCCTCGACGAGGTCTTGCCGGAGTAACCGGCTGACGTCTAACCAACCCATGCGCGGGTGACGGGAGCGCGCTCGGAGCGCGCTTGCTGTGGCAGCTAACGGGTGTGCAGGCACGGCCACCAGCGGAGATGTGTGAGCCGGCGCCGGGACTCGAACCCGGAACCGCCCGATTACAAGTCGGGTGCGCTGCCAGTTGCGCCACGCCGGCGAAGCGGTGCCGATCCTAGTTGAGCGAGTGAGACCACATCGGCGCGTGCCCGGGAGTCGTGATCGACGCAAGGCTGGGCGGGGCGCGCGTCGGTCGCCGACGGCATGGGACCCGGCTCATACGGTGGGCGGGTGAACGGTAGGTTCCGGTTCTGGTGGCGCGTGGCCGCGGCGGTGATCGCCGCAGCCGCAGGGCTCGGGCTGGGCCTGCACGAGACAGGTGCCGTGACGCTGCCGAGCTGGCTGGCGGTAACGCTGATCGCCGGGGGTGTCAGCGTTGCCTTCGTCACGGCGACGGAGGCCGCGATCGACCAGCGCCGTCACGGTCGGGCTGCCGAGCTGCGCGAGCAGGCGCGCGCGGTCCTCTCGCCACTCCTCCTCGAGCTCGAGGAAGCCACGGGCATCAACGCCCGCCAACTCGGCGTGGCGGCTTATCGGGTCCGCCATCCGGCCTGGCCCTTCGGTCGGGTCCGCCTCGAGCGGCTGCTGCGGATGCAGCTGCTCATCAGGGTGGCGTCGGGAATCGCCTGGCGGCCGGGCGTCGGTGTGATCGGCCAGTGTGTCGAACGCGGCGAGGACGTCGTCGAGAACCTGGCGACACTCGACGAGCAGCTAGCCGACGTGTCACCTGCCGACTGGGCGAGCCTCGGCGACGACCTCACCTACGGCTTCAGCTACGACGAGTTCCAACGTGTTCGCGGCAAGTACGGCGTCGTTCTCGCGACACCGATGATCAAGGAGACGCCACTCGGGTCGCGTGTCGTCGGCTGCGTGTCGGTCGACGCGCCGGAAGACGCCTTTGCCGCGATGTCCTCCGAGGAGGTCCGCGGCCTTGTCGCGGCGGCGGCCGTCACGCTCGCCGCGGTGGTGGCCTAGCAGGCGTAGAATGAGGCTCGAGGAGAGAGGTGGCCATGACGCCGGCAGGCTCGTTCCGCCGCGAGCGCCTGATCGCTCCCCAGGTCCGCTCCGCCCGCGCCGCCGCACGGCTGCTCGTCCAGATGCGCCAGCTCGGCAGCGACCGCGTCCTGCCCATCGCCGCCTGGCGCACAGCCACCCAGCTGGCGGCCGAGCCGCAGTGACGGTTAGGAGGTCGCCGTCGTGATGTAGCGCGACAGCGAGTCGCGCTCGGTCTCGAGTTCGCCGACGCGGTTCTTCACGATGTCGCCGATGCTGACGATCCCGACCAGCCGGCCGTCGCTGACCACCGGAACGTGCCGGAACCTACCCTCTGTCATCGTCCGCATGAGGTCGACGACAGGAGCGTCTGGCGCGCACGTCTTCACGTCGCCGGTCATGATCGCCGACACCGGCTCGGAGATCACCGTCGCACCGCGCGCGGCCAGCGCCCGGACGATGTCGCGCTCGGACACGATTCCGTCGACCGAGGTGCCGTCACCGGACACCACGGCCGCGCCGATGCCGTGTTCGGCCAGGACGCCGAGCAACGTCCGTACGTCCATCTGCGGCTCGACCGTCACGACGGCGCCGCCCTTGGCTCGGATCACGTCGGAGATA
>JBOGDU010000256.1:0-9287 GCA_050743145.1 Jiangellaceae bacterium
CTCACAGGTACATCCCGCCGCCCTGCTGGCCCTGGGCGTCGTCGCCGCCCGGTCGGCCGGGCACCACGTGGCCCGGAGCAGGCTGAACGCCGGGCGGCAGTGCCCTGCGCATCTGCTCGAGCTGGGCCCGGGCGGCCATCTGCTGAGCGAACAGGGTCGTCTGGATACCGTGGAACAGCCCTTCGAGCCAGCCCACGAGCTGCGCCTGGGCGACCCGCAACTCGCTGTCGGTCGGCACGGTATCTTCGGTGAACGGCAGTGTCAGTCGCTCGAGCTCTTCGACCAGTTCCGGAGCGAGGCCGTCCTCGAGCTCGTCGATGGACGACCGGTGAATCTCACGCAGGCGTACGCGGCTGGCCTCGTCCAACGGTGCCGCCTTCACCTCCTCGAGCAGCTGTTTGATCATGCTGCCGATCCGCATGACCTTGGCGGGCTGCTCGATCAGGTTGGTCAGGGATCGGGACTCGCGCTGCTCGTCGGGGTGTGCGCCCTCGGCTGCCATGCCATCGGGGCCGACCACAACCACGCGAGGGCTCTGCTCGGCCTCGGCGTTGCTGTCGTTGGGCTCGCTCATGGCTCCATCCTTACCCTGGTGGAGGTCCGCCGGCATCGGTGGCCCGGCGATTCGTGCACCTGCGGAATGTGGTTGTCTGCGCGGACGCAGGCCGGGCACGCTTGCCGGTCGTGACCACAACCATCCCCGGCCTGCCCGCCGGTTACACAGCCCGCCGTCCGACGATCGACGACGCCGGGCCCCTCTTGGCCGTCGTCCACGCCGCCGAACGCGACGCGCTGGGACGCGACGACTCTACTCTCGCCGAGGTGCGCGAGCTGCTGAGTGTGCGGCGCACGCCCCCCGAGACCGACCACTGGCTGGTCGAGGGCGGCAGCGGGCCGGTCGCCTGGGGCATGGTGGCCGACGACCACGGCGGTGAACAGATCGACCTCGACGTGTTCGCGGATCCGCGCCACCCGGGCGCGATCGGAGAGCTGCTGCTCGACGTCCTGTTGGACCGCGTGCGGGAGTTGGCTCGGGAACGCGAGAACGCCGAGGTGACGGTCGGAGCGGGTGTGATCGTCGGTGACGAGCCCTACGCGGCCGCCCTGCGCGCGCGTGGCTTCGTGGCCGAGCGGAGGTTCAACCGGCTGCGGATCGACTTCGACGGCGGCTACCCCGTCCCGTCGGCGCCGGCCGGAGTCGCGCTGGAGGGCTTCGACGCAGGATCGGACCATGACTGGGCTGAGTGGCACGAGATCCTGTTCGCGTCCTTCGCCGACCACTGGGGGTTCTGGGAGGTCAGCTTCGGAGCATGGCGAGAGGCACTCGCTGCGGAAGAAGATCCGGAGTTCGGCCGGTGGCGGTTCGCCGTGGTCGATGGCCGACGAGCCGGGATCTGCCAGGCCAGCGGGCGCTTCGTCAGCGAAGGCGGCGGCTGGATACGCAACCTGGGGGTGATGTCGGCTGCACGCGGACGTGGCGCTGGGCGCTACCTGCTGGAGAGCGCGCTGGCGTCCTACGCCGCCGACGGCAGAAGCTGGGCCGGCCTCGGAGTCGACACCGGCAATGTCAGCGGGGCCTTGCGCCTGTACGAGTCGGCCGGGATGCGCCCCTGGATGCAGATCGACGCGTACCGGCGCCGGCTTCGCGCTGACGGCTGACAGCGGCGGTCGCGCTGCGAACGGCGAGGATGCGCAGCCAGGCCGGTCGCGCCACGACGATCATGTCCGCGGCGACGGCAGGCGCCGGGTCAACAGGAACCGCCGCCGCGGCCGTCTCGTCATACCGTAGACGCAGGTGGGAGGCGCGGATGCGGTGGCAGGTGGTGCTGACGACGGTCGTCGTCCTGGCGGTGGTGACGTCGTGCGGCGAGAAGGTTCCGGACACGACGGCGCCGGCGACGGAACCGCCCGCATCCGACCCGGACATCGTCGGCTACGTGACCCAGGTCGTGCCGTTCGCGCCGGTGACCGAAGGCTGCGTGACGCCGCAGCCGGACACCGACCCCGACTCTTCTGTGTCCAGCGCCGACCCACAGGTGTGCTCCGACCCCGACTCGCCGATCCTCGAGTCGATCCTGGTCGAGGAGGACCCGTCGTCGATGTCGGGTGACCGCAAGATCAGCTTCACCGTCGAGCAGGGCGTGACACTGCTGGTCGAGCGCGCCGGCGCGTACCAGCCGGCTTCGTTCGCCGATCTGGGCGAGGGCCGGCAGGTGACGGCGTGGTCGACCGGGCCAATCCGCGAGTCCGATCCCGAGCAGGCTGACGCGTTGGCCATCGTGATCGGAGGCGACCCATGATCGAGGTTCTCCGCAGCACCGATCCGGTCGCGATCTCGTTCGTGGACTCGCTGCTCGACGACGTCGGCATCGACCACGTCATAGCCGACCAGATCATCAGTGTGATCGACGGCTCGCTCGGAGTGATCCCGACCCGGATCCTGGTCGCAGCGGACCGTGTGGACGAGGCCCGCCAGCTGATCGCCGATGCCAGGGTCTGACGTCACGGGCCGGTCTCCGGTACCTGCGGCGGCGCCGCGACCGTGGACTCTTCGGCGTCGTCGATCGGGACCGGCCAGAGGGCCGCGTCCCCGGCCGCTTCGACCAGGTCCGGTAGCGATGTCGGCCACACCGTTTCCTCAGTGGCACGAAGTTCGTCGAGTGTCCACCACCGGTGGCCGACGAACGTGGTCTGCTCGTCGAGGGTGTGGCCTGCGACGTCGACCTCGAAGCCGTTGACGCGCACGACGAAGTAGGTCTCGTCCTGCTCGACCACCTTGTCGCTATAGCCGTGGACCACGGTGCGATGTGCGATGGGACCACGAAGGTCGGACGACTCGAGGATCAGCCCGGACTCTTCGGCAACCTCACGCAGAGCTGCCTGCTCGACCGTCTCGCCCCGGTCGATTCCGCCGCCGGGTGTTATCCAGAACCGCGGTGCGCCCTCCAGCCCTGGATCGCTGTCGTGAAAGAGCAACACGCGGCCATCCGCGTCGATGAGCAGCACTCGGGCGGTCTTCCGGCGTTCTATCCGCCTATTTACCGGCGGTACCCGGTGAAATGGCACGAAGCCATTCTAGGTGGTCACTGTCGACTGAATCCGAGAATAGAGACGGCCGCCGACAATCTGGCGCCTGACCGAAACTTCCCGGAGAATTGTGGACAATGACGCCCACGAATACCTGCCTGTGGACAATCAGCACGGCAGTTGATGCTCACCTGTGGAAAGGAGAGATCTTCATGGCTTCGGCCCGGCCGGCTTCGAATCGAGTGTCGAGCAGAATCTCCGCATGGATCCGTCGATGGACGCCCTGACCGAACGCGCGCGGGCACTGGTGCGGAAAGAGAGGAGGGCCATCCTGGGCATCACCGGACCGCCGGGTGCAGGCAAGTCGACGATCGCCGCGGCCATCGTCGACGGAGTGGGGGCCGACGCACGGTTGGTCGGCATGGACGGCTTCCACCTGGCCCGAGCCGAACTTGCCCGGCTCGGACGCCTCCATCGCAAGGGCGCACCCGACACGTTCGACGCCTTCGGATACGTGGCACTCCTGCGAAGACTCCGTGACCACACCGAGCCCGTCGTGTACACGCCACGCTTCGAACGCGCCATGGAGGAGCCGATTGCAGGCGCCGTCGCCATCGAGCGACACGTGACCCTCGTCGTCACCGAGGGCAACTACCTGCTCATGGAGGACGGCGCATGGGCCGACATACGACGCCTTCTCGACACGTGTTGGTACGTCGATCTCCCCGAGGAGGTCCGCCACCAGCGTCTCACTTCCCGGCACGAACGCTACGGGCGATCCGTGGCCGAGGCGTTGGGTCGGACTCTCGGAAGCGACCAAGCCAACGCCGCAGTGGTGGCAGCCACGCGGCACCGCGCCGACCTCGTGATCACCATGGGATCGGCTTGACGGCGACCGCCTCTCTCACACCGTGAGCAACACCTTCCCCATGTGCTCTCCGGCCTCGACGATCCGGTGCGCCTCGGTGGCGGCCGCCATGGGCACGGTCCGGTCGACGACGGGACGGATCTCGCCGGACTCCAGGAGTGGCCACACGTGCTCGCGGACCGCGGCGACGATCGTCGCCTTCTCCTCGGTCGGCCGCGCGCGCAGTGTGGTCGCGATCAGTGCCGCGCGCTTCGCCATCAGTTCCGAGAGGTCCAGCGACGCCCTCTGTCCACCCTGCAGGCCGATCACCACCAGACGTCCACTGGTCGCCAGCACGGACAGGTTGCGTGCGAGGTACGAGGCTCCCATGGTGTCCAGCACGACGTCCGCACCGTGTCCATCGGTGGCCTGACGGACGGCCGCCACGAAATCCTTGTCGTTGTAGTTCACCAACACGGACGCGCCGAGCGACCGGCAAAGGTCGAGCTTCTCGCGCGTACCGGCGGTAACCGCGACGGTGGCACCGACGGCCCGGCCGAGTTGGACCGCGGCTGTGCCGACGCCACCCGCGCCGCCGTGGACGAGTAGCACTTCTCCCGGGCGCAACCCGGCCGTCATGAACACGTTCGACCACACGGTGCACATGACCTCGGGCAACCCCGCAGCAGTGACCAGATCGATGCCGCGGGGGATGGGCAACAGGTGCCCGGCCGGCACCGCGACCTTCTCCGCGTATCCGCCGCCCGCCAGCAGTGCACACGCCTGCTGACCGATCGCCCACCCGGTGACGCCGGCACCGACAGCCGAGACGGTGCCGCTGCACTCCAGACCGGGCCAGGCGGGCGCGCCCGGTGGCGGCGGGTACCGTCCCTTCCGCTGCCACACGTCGGCACGGTTGACCGCCGATGCCGCAACGTCGAGCACGACCTCGTTGGGTTCAGGCTCCGGATCGGGGACTTCGGACCACACCAGTACCTCGGGGCCACCGGGTGCCGTGACGACGACGGCGCGCATCAGCGGCGGTCCGACGGGTCGGTGCCGGGCCTGGGGCCGTTCGAGTCGGCGTCGCCCTCGGGTTCGTCCGTCGACCCTCCGGGCCGCGGTGCCCAGGGAAGCTCCTCCGCCGGCCGCACGACGATCACCCGGTCGCCACGCAGTAGGTGGCCCACCGCAGGTGAGTGGTAGGGAAGCGCCGCACCGTCGCGCACGACGGCGATCACCAGGTCGTCGATCTGGCGGGGCACCTTGCCCTCCTCGCGTGGGGTCACGTCACGCTCTGCGACCTCGAGTCCTTCCCCGGTCGAGATGAGGTCCTCGAGCACGTTGCCGAGTGCCGGGCTCACGGTCGCCAGGCCGAGCAGGCGCCCAACCGCATCGGAGGAGATGATCACCGAGTTGGCACCGCCCTGACGGACCAGACCGACGTTCTCCTCCTCGCGTATCGCGACGACGATCTCCGCGTCCGGGTTCAGCTGACGCGCGGTGAGCGTCGACAGCACACTGGCGTCGTCGCGACCGGTGGTGACGATGATCTGGGTCGCATCCGGCACCCTCGCCCGGCGCAGGACGTCCGACCTCGTGGCATCGCCGAGAATGCCGACCAGGCCCAGTTCGTTGGCCTCGGCGATCGACGCAGGGGACGGGTCGACGACGACGATCCGCTCCGCCGCAACCCCATTGGAGAGCAGCGTCGCGACGGCACTTCGGCCCTTCACGCCGTAGCCGACGATGACCGTGTGATCCCGCACTGTCTTCCTCCAACGGTTGAGCCTCAGCTGCTCGCGCCCCCGCGAGGTGAGGGCCTCGAGGGTGGTCCCGACGAGGACGATCAGGAACAGCACCCGCAGCGGCGTGATGAGGACGACGTTGACGATGCGTGCCGAGTCGCTTACCGGCGTGATGTCGCCGTAGCCGGTGGTCGAGAGGCTGACGGTCGAGTAGTAGAGCGCGTCGAGCAGGTCGACCTCGCCGTCGGAGGTGTCGTTGTAGCCGGCGCGATCGAGCCAGACGATGAACACGACGAACATGAGGACGCCGAGCGCGATGAGGACACGGCGTGCGATCGCTCGGACCGGGTCGAGCCCGACGGCGGGAAGATGTACCGACCCCTCGACCTCCACAGAGCCCGACGCTAGCGGACTCCGGCGACGACCCTTGCCGTCTGATCACGCGGCACGCCTACGTGCCGGGCGGCGGGGCCCAGGTGCGCGCCAGTGCTGTCGCCTCGGCAGTTGCAGCGTCGACCGCCTCTGTGCCGCCGCCGCGCTGCGCGGCCGCGTAGCCGACCACGTAGGTCGTGATCGGCGCCGCCGGCCGGTCGACCCCATGGGCTGCGTCCCGGGCGAGATCGAGCAGGGCGGTGACGTCGACCTCGTCGGGCGGCACCCCCAGGGCCTCACACAGCGCCTGCACCCACTCCTCCATCACGTTCGGCTCCTTCCCGTCGAGCACCACTCGGCCCTATCTGTCGATCACGGCAACGCGGCGCGTTCAGGAGTCTCCAGGGTCCTCCACCTCGCCATGATCAACCTCTGAGTCGACGTGGCGGCGTATCCAACGGGCCAGGTCCTGCGGCGTGTCGATGTCGTCGGCCGCGCGGCCCTCATTAGGGATCGTCGCCAGCGTCACGTGGTCCAGGAGGCTGCGCATCGGAACGCCGCGGACCTCGCCGACCGTATCGAGCGCACGCCGGAGTGCCGGAAGCCGGTACGCGGCGAGCAGTGACTGCACGTGCCCCGTCCCGTCGGCCACGGCCACTGCGTCGACGTTCGATCCGTCCAGCGCCACCAGGAGGCGCTCGACGGTCGCGGTGTCGACCGCGGGCAGGTCGGCGGCGAGCACGACCACGGCCGCGATGTCGGCGGAGAGCTCGGCGACCCCTGCCGAGAGGGCGGCCAGCGGTCCTGACCCTGCCGGCGACTCCTGCGTCCACTGGACCGCCCTGCCGGGCTGCATCGCCTGGGTCGGCCGCGTGGGCCCGACCACGACCGTTTGCGCAGCCTCGGCGCATGCCGCCAGCGCCGTGTCGAGAAGCGTGCGGCCGCCGAGCAGGAGCGCCGGCTTGTCGACGCCGCCGAGCCGGCGTCCCCGCCCACCGGCGAGCACGACGGCAGCCCACGCCGGGGTAGCTCGCCGCTCCCCCATGATCATGTCGACTTCGCCCCCCGAACGGGCAGCAAAGTCGACATGATCATGGGGATGAGGCGCGGCATCGGTTCCAGTCTGGCCGTGCGGGAGGATGGTCGCCATGCAGGTCGCCCTCGTCCAAATCGCCGCCGGCCTCGATCCGGACGCCAACCTCGCCGCGGTCCGTCGCCTCACGCAGACGGTCGACGCCGATCTGATCGTCCTGCCCGAGGCCGTCATGCACGACTTCGGGCCGCAGGATTCGCGGCTCGGACCGGCCGCCCAGCCGCTTGACGGGCCCTTCGTCACCGCATTGGCCGAGATGGCGCGCGACCGCGGCGCCGGCGTGGTGGCCGGCATGTTCGAGCGTTCGGACGACCCGGAGCGGCCGTACAACACCCTGGTGGCGCTCGCGCCGGACGGTTCCCTGTTGGGCCGCTACCGCAAGACCCACCTCTACGACTCGTTCGGCTACCGGGAGTCAGACCGCCTGATGGCCGGGCCGCCGGAGCCCGTGGTGGTCGGCCTTGCCGGCCGGCGGCTGGGCCTGATGACCTGCTACGACCTGCGATTCCCCGAGCTTGCCCGCGCCCTGATCGACGCCGGGGCCGACGTACTGGTTGTCCCGGCCGCCTGGCTACGCGGGCCACTCAAGGAGGATCACTGGGTCACGCTCCTGCGGGCGCGGGCGATCGAGAACACTGTCGACGTCGTCGCCGCGGCACAGTGCGGCCGCTGGTACTGCGGGAACAGCATGGCAGTCGACCCGATGGGCGTGGTGAAGGCGGCTCTCGGCGAGGCCGAGGGCGTCGTCAACGTGGTGCTGGACGAGCGGCGCCTGCGCGGCGTCCGTGAGCAGAACCCCGCCCTGGGCCACCGCCGGTGGGCCGTCGTGCCCGCGGACCATCGCGTCGAAGTCTGATCAGTCGAGCAAGTGCACGTCGTCCCAGAGCCGTACGCCGCCGAGCAGACCCTTCTCGTTGGGAACGACGGTGACGTCGGGGCCGAGATCGCGGGTCAGGTGCTTGGCGCCCCCGCCACCCACGTACAGGTGGTCCCACCACAGCACCGGGCGCAGCGCGTCAACGGCCGCGACGACCCGCTCTGACCACGCCCGCGGCCCCAGCAGCTTGCGCATGTGGTGCCCGAGTTGCTGGTCGTAGGTCTCGCCGTCGCGGAACGGAGCCTGCGACATCTCGATCTTGGGAAGCAGGCGGCCGTCATCGAACAAGGCACACCCGAACCCCGTCCCGAGGGTGAACAGCACCTCGAAACCGCGACCCTGGATCACCGCCAGGCCGGCCACCTCGGCGTCGTTGAGCACCCGGGTCGGCCTGCCCAGTACTTCCTCCAGCGCGCTGCGGATGTCGTATGCCGCCCACTCCTTCTCCAGGTCCGGTCGTCTGGGCGTGAACGGGCCGGCCTCCGTGACGTAATGCGGAGTGGCGTGGACGATGCCGCCGCGCACCAATCCTGGGAAGCCGACGGACACCCGGTCGAATGTGCGACCCGTCCCTGCGGCGGCCTCGCCGACCCCGGCGACTGCGGCGATCAGCACGCTCGGCGGGCACGGGTACGGCGTACGCCGCTTCACCCGCTCGGACACGGGCTGACCTGCGGCATCGAGCACGATGGCCTTGATGCCGGTACCGCCGCAGTCGACGGCGAGTGTCCAGGGTCGCCTGCCTGCAGAGGTGTCCACGGGGGAGACGGTAACTGTCGGGTCGTAGACCGCCGGCGCCCGCCTGCACGGACGTCATGCGGACGTTGCGACGGATGCCGAGATCGGAGCGCCCAGGTGGGACGTCGACCGTGCCGGCTCAGTCGCAGCCGCCGATGTCCTGCGCGTACGCCTCGAACACCAGGTCAGCACCGCGTTGGCGGTGCCGACCGAGCCGGGCGAGCAGGTTCGTGCCCTCCTCGCGGATGCGCTCGATGGCCTCCGGATCGGGGGCGGACAGATCGTCGACGAGCTTGCCGAGCGCGGTGATCGAGACCCGGGCGTCGTCGTGCTCGGACGCGAGCCGATCTACCGCGAAGTTCAGCCGTGGAGCGGTGCGGAGGATGTCGGCGTACATCCCGTCCGGTCCCTCGGTGGCGACGACGTGGTCGTCGAACGAGCTCGCCAGCCGGTCGGTTCGGGCCTGGACGCGGACCGCCCAGACCGGATCGCGGGCCGGTGCGGCGAGCGCGCGTTCCAGTGCGGTCATCGCGGCGAGAAGCTCGGCACGTCGGGTGCGGGCCACGTCCACGGGTTCGGGCAGGG
>JBOGDU010000257.1:0-8831 GCA_050743145.1 Jiangellaceae bacterium
TCTCCGGCCGCATGGCGGCTCGCACGGCTGCCGGGTCGGTCATGTGTGCGACGCTCCACGAGACGCCCCAGCGCGCCGCCACCCTGCTGACCAGTCGGAAGGTCCCGCCGTAGGCGTCGTCGGGGATGACGATGTGGTCGCCCGGCTGGAGAACGGCGCGCAGGAGGGTGTCCTCGGCAGCCATCCCGCTGGCGAAGGCGAGTGCCCGGCGGCCACCCTCGAGGGCCGCGAGGCACTCCTCGAGCGCCGTTCGGGTCGGATTGGCTGTGCGGCTGTACTCGTAGCCCCGGCGCAGACCGCCGACGCCGTCCTGGGCGTACGTGCTGGTGGCGTAGATCGGCGGAACGACGGCACCGGTCAGCGGGTCCGGCTCCTGGCCGGAGTGGATGGCGAGGGTCTCGAATCCGTGCACGCCGTGACACTACGCCGGTGCGCGACGTGCCGACGCCGAGCCTGGTGGGTCCGCGGGGCGGCGCACCTTGCCCGAACCGGTGCGGCTCAGTTCGGCGACGAACGCGACGTCACGCGGGACCTTGTGGCGTCCCAGGGAACCTGCGACGTACGCGGCCAACTCGTCCCGGGTCACGGATGTGCCCAGTGTCGGCACCACGTGGGCGGCCAGCCGCTCACCGAATTCCTCGTCGGGCACGCCGTACACCGCGACGTCGGCGACGGCGGGATGACCGGCGAGCAGGTCCTCGACCTCACGCGGGTACACGTTCTCGCCACCGGAGACGATCATGTCGTCGGCTCGCCCGACGACGAACAGCCTTCCTTGGACGTCGACGAAGCCGAGGTCGCCCGTACTCATCAGGCCGCGGACGATCGGCTTGCTGCCGCCGCCGGAGTATCCCCCGAATGCCAGCCCGCTCCCCACGTACACGTCGCCGACGCGACCGTCGGGCAGCGGCGAGCCGTCTCCACCGAGCACCGCTACGGTCACCCCGTGGGCCGGCCGGCCGACCGTTCCCGGGGCCGCACGCAGGTCCGCCGGCGTCGCCAACGTCGCCCAGCCGGTCTCCGTGGTCCCGTACAGGTCGAACAGGATGTCACCGAACTCGTCCATGACCTCGTGGGAGAGCTCCGGCCGCAGCGCGGCCGCACCCGAGACGATCACCCGCAGGGAGCCGGTCGCCGACTCCGCCCGCGTCTGGCGGGGTAGCCGCATGATCCGGTGCAGCAGCACGGGCACGCAGACCAGCACGCGCACCTGGTGGGCGGCGATCAGACGCAACGCCACGTCGGCCCCGCACCTGCGGTGCAGTACCGCCGTGCACCCGAGGGCGAGCGCAGCCGCCAGGAAGCCGAGTCCGAAGCCGTGGAATATCGGCGGCTGGATCAGCACCGCCTCCCCGGAGCGCAGCCGCATTGCCGCCAGCAGGCTCGTCACAGGCAGGCCCATCCGCAGTCGGGCGGCGTCGCGGGGGGCGCCTTTCGGCGTCCCGGTGGTGCCCGACGTCAGGACCACCAGACGACCACGGTCGCGCGGGTGAGGAGACGGCGGCGCGGCGACGCCGGCCAGCGTGTCGACGTTAGGTGCCGGAGCATCCGGTCCGGCCCACGACACGATCCTGGGTCCGGTGAAGGGCACGCGGTCGAGCAGGGGCGCGAACTCCTCGTCGTGCACCAGTGCGGTCACCTGTTCGCGCTCGAGGACGCCCGCCAGCGCTGGCGTACCCAGGTCGGTGCTGAGCAGCACGAGGTCGGCACCGAGGCGCGACCCGGCGACCGCGGCAACCACGAAGTCACGGTGGTTCCGGCACAACAGGCCCAACCGGCCACCTTGCCGCAGGAGCCCGTCGTGGTGCAGGGCATCGGCCATTGCCGAGGCCCGGCGTCCCAGGTCGGCGAAGGTCACGCCGCCTCGCTCGTCGACGACGGCGAGGCGGTGGGGATGGCGGATCGCCGACATCTCCGCGGCACTGGCCAACGTCAGCCCATACCGCGAGACAGCCCGCGCGACCCGGACCAGCCGGAGCGGAGACATCGGGCCGACCAGACCGCTGCCGAACACCGCCGCCACACCGTCACGGCCCACGGCGACGGCGTCACGAAGGGTGCGGCGACCTCTCACCGTCCTCCGCCCCGGCCGGCCGCCCGCCCGCCGATCCACCGCGTCGCACGTCCGGCGCTGCCACCGACCGCACGCAGGCGCGCGGAGCGCTGGCTCCGGTAGTACAGCGTCAGCAGTGCGTCCGTCGGCGGTTGTGCGACACCCGCGACCATTCCTCCGGCCCGCGACCACCAGGGGCTCATCAGCCGCGGCCGGTACGCGATCGCCCGGCACACGGCGTCGGCGGCCTCCTCGGCGGTCATCCCCGGCAGGTGTCGGTAGAGCGGCACCGGCGCGCTCATGTCGGTATGGACCAGCGGGCAGTGGATCGACGTGGTCGCGACGCCGTCGGCTCGTAGCTCGGGAGCCACACACCGCAGCCAGGCTTCGAAGGCGGACTTGGATCCCGTGTACGCGGCCCAGTAGGGCGCGGGCAGGTCGGTACTCACCGTTCCGACACTGACCACGTGTCCGGAGCCTCGGGCTCGCATGTCCGGCAACAGGCCGAGCAGCAGTTGCACCGGACCGAGGTAGTTGACGTTCGCCGTCCGCGTGACGTCGTGGAAGCGCTCGTACGAGTCCGCGACCGACCGCCGGATCGACTTGCCGGCGTTGCTGACGACGACGTCGACCGGTCCGTGGTCCGATCGGACCCGGTCGACCAGTTTCCCCACCGCAGAAACGTCGGCCAGGTCTGCCGGGTAGGCGCTCGCCACGCCGCCGGCGACGGCGATCCGCCGGCGCACGTCCTCGAGCCCTTCCGCGGACCGGGCGACGAGGAGCACCGTGGCCCCGGCCGCTGCCAACTTGCCGGCGCTGGCGGCCCCGATACCCCGTGACGCGCCCGTGACCAGGACGGTCCGACCGTGCACGGCAGCGCGCAGTGCCTGCTCGTCGGGCGGGGACCAGACCAGGCCGAGAACCGCCCGGACCGGCTTCGGGACCCTGATCGCCGGCCCTACTGGCTCGCGACGCGTTCCCGAACCGGCCGCCACGCCAGAAGCCTAACCAAGCCCGGGTAGCGCGCCGGGCCGGCATCGGGAACAGCCATGGGTGGCGGATGCGTTCCGGTGACAGAAGCCCAAGGAGGCCAGGTGTTCCTCTTCGACCGTGCCGCGAAGTCCCGTCTCGTGTCGCCCGACCAGGCGTTGCCAGGGCGAGACAGCCGACCGTTTGCCCTGTCCGGCACCCACACCGTGCTCGGTACCCCGATCGAGGCGCCGGTCCCCACCGGCTTCGAGGAGGTCGTGTTCGGCCTCGGGTGCTTCTGGGGCGCGGAACGCATCTTCTGGAAGCTCCCCGGGATCTGGACCACGGCGGTCGCGTACGCGGGTGGCCACACGCCGAACCCGACCTACGAGGAGGTCTGCTCGGGTGCCACCGGCCACGCCGAGGTGGTTCGCGTCGTCTACGACCCTGCCAAGGTGAGCTTCGACGACCTGCTCAAGGCCTTCTGGGAGGGCCACGACCCGACCCAGGGGATGCGGCAGGGCAACGACGTCGGGACGCAGTACCGCTCGGCGATCTACTGGACGACGCCGGCCCAGGGCGACGCGGCCGAAGCGTCGCGTATGGCCTATGCGGAGCAGCTCTCCGGTGCTGGCTTCGGGCCCGTGACCACCGAGATCGGCCGACTCCGCGACCTCTGGTACGCCGAGGACTACCACCAGCAGTACCTCGACAAGAACCCGTTCGGCTACTGCGGGATCGGCGGTACCGGCGTGTCGTGCCCGGTCGGCGTCGCCGGCACCGGCGACTGAGCCCAACGGTTCGGCGGTCGGTTGCTTGTGCACGCCCGACGGGGCGAGAGCGCGGTACCGCGTCAGCCGGCGAGGTAGCCGAGCAGGTCGGCGCGGGTGAGAACCCCCACCGGCTTGCCGTCGTCGAGCACGAGCAGGGCGTCGGACGAGGTCAGCGCCGCGATCGCGTCCGAGACCGGCTCGCCCGCCCCGACCGCCGGCAGCGGTTCGGACATGTGCCTCTCGACGGCGTCGGTCAGGTGGGCCCGCCCGGTGAACAGTGCGTCGAGAAGGTGGCGGTCGACGACCGATCCGGCGACTTCGGCAGCCATGACCGGCGGTTCGGCTCGCACGACGGGCATCTGCGACACCGCGTACTCGCGCAGGATCGCCACCGCCTGGGCGACGGTCTCGTTCGGATGCGTGTGAACGAGCGCCGGCATCTCGCCGCTCTTGCGCCGGAGGACGTCGCCGACCGTCGTGCCCTCCTCCGCCGGGCCGCCGAAGCCGTAGGACGACATCCACTCGTCGTCGAAGACCTTCGACAGGTACCCGCGCCCACCGTCGGGCAGCAGCACCACGACCACGTCACCGGTGGTCGCCCGGGCTGCCACGTCGAGGGCGGCCACGACGGCCATGCCGCACGAGCCACCCACGAGCAGCCCCTCTTCGCGGGCCAGCCGCCGGGTCATGTCGAACGAGTCCTTGTCGGAGACCGCGACGATCTCGTCGCAGACGCCGCGGTCGTAGGTTTGCGGCCAGAAGTCCTCCCCCACCCCCTCGACGAGGTAGGGACGGCCGGTACCGCCGGAGTAGACCGATCCCTCGGGGTCCGCGCCGACGACGCGCACCTCCCCGTCGGACACCTGCTTCAGGTAGCGCCCCGCCCCGCTGATGGTGCCGCCGGTGCCGATGCCGGCGACGAAATGGGTGACGCGACCGTCGGTCTGCTGCCAGACCTCCGGGCCCGTCGTCTCGTAGTGCGAGCGAGGGTTGTCCGGGTTGGCGTACTGGTCCGGCTTCCAGGCGCCGTCGATCTCGGCGGTGAGGCGGTCGGACACCGAGTAGTAGGAGTCCGGGTGCTCCGGGGGCACCGCGGTCGGGCAGACGACGACGTCGGCGCCGTAGGCCTTGAGCACGTTGCGCTTGTCCTCGCTGACCTTGTCGGGGCAGACGAACACACAGCGGTAGCCCTTGCGCTGAGCGACGAGCGCGAGCCCGATACCGGTGTTGCCGCTGGTGGGTTCGACGATCGTGCCGCCGGGCTTGATGCGGCCATCGCTCTCGGCCTGCTCGACCATGCGCAGTGCGATGCGATCCTTGACCGAGCCGCCAGGATTGAAGTACTCCACCTTCGCCAGCACCATGGCCGGTACATCGGCACCGACCCGGCCCAGCCGTACGAGCGGGGTGTCTCCGACCAGGTCGACGACGTTGTCGTAGTACTGCACGCCGCGAAGCCTAGGCGAACGCGGCAGCCCGGATAGAGTGGGATGGATGGCGGTCAGGGTCAGCGCGCGGACTGCGCGGCGCATTGCGACGACGGCCGCCTACGGCGGTGGCAGCCTGGGTCTGATGGGCGCCGGCTTCTACGGGTTGCTCCGACTGGAGGCCCGCCAGGCCCGGCGGGCCATCGGGACGATCTCCGACACTCCGCCCGTCGCGGACGGGTGGTACGGCCACTACCCCGGTGATCCGATCTCCTTCGTCGTCCTCGGCGACTCGTCGGCCGCCGGTCTCGGGGTCGACACCGCAGACGAGACACCCGGAGCGCTTCTCGCGGCCGGGCTCGCCGAGATCGCCGAGCGACCGGTGCGCCTCGCCGTCCTGGCCCGTTCGGGCGCCCAGACCAGCGACCTCGACGTGCAGGTGCCTATCGCGATCGCCGCCCGCCCCGACCTCGCCCTGATCATCGTGGGCGGCAACGACGTCACCCACCGGGTCCGGGCGGCCACGTCGGTCCGTCTGCTCGACGAAGCGGTCCGTCGACTCCGCGACGCCGGCGCGGCCGTCATCGTCGGCACCTGTCCGGACCTGGGCACGGTCGAGCCGATCCCCCGCCCCCTGCGCTGGCTCGCCCGGCAGGCAAGTCGGCGCCTCGCCGCGGCGCAGACGATGGCGGTCGTCGAGGCAGGGGGACGCACGATCTCGCTGGGCTCGATCCTCGGACCGGAGTTCGCCGCGGCACCGCGCGACATGTTCAGCGTCGACCGGTTCCACCCCTCGTCGGCCGGGTACGCGGCGGCAGCCGCCGCCGTGCTGCCCTCGGCGGCGAGCGTGCTCGGTCTGTGGTCCGAGGCGGAGGAGCAACCCGAGGCCTGGCGTGGCGACGACGTCCTCCCGGTCTCCGTCGCCGCTGCGGCAGCAGCCGAGCAGTCCGGTACCGAGGTCGCGGCGGCCCAGGTCGGCGGCCACGACCGCGGCCCGCGGGGACGCTGGGCGCAACTGCGCCACCGCCGCCGGCAGCCACTGCCGGAACCCGAGCGCGAGGACGACGTCACGTCGGTCGGCCGTCGCTCATAGCGGTGGGACTGCGGGGGTACGGTAGGTGCTACCCGCAGGTAACTTCCGCTCTCAGGAGGCACCATGCCCGAAGCCGTGATCGTCGCGGCTACGCGGTCCCCGATCGGGCGCGCTGCCAAGGGATCGTTGGTCGACGTCCGTCCCGACGACCTCGCGGCGACCGTCATCGGCGCCGCGCTGGGGAAGGTCCCCGCCCTCGACCCGGCCACCATCGACGACATCTATGTCGGGTGCGCCGAACCGCGCGACGAGCACGGCGGCAACATGGCCCGCCGGATCGCGGTGCAACTGGGCCTCGACACTGTGCCGGCCGCGACGGTCAACCGGTTCTGCGCGTCGTCCGTGCAGACCGCCCGGATGGCCTACCACGCGATCACGGTCGGCGAGGGCGACGCCTTCGTCTCCGCCGGCGTCGAGTGCGTCTCCCGCTACACCGGCTTCGGTGGCGCCGGCGTCGATCCTGCCGAGACCCAGAATCCGCTGTTCGCCGACGCCCAGGCCCGCACTGCCCGCTACGCACAGACGAACGAGACCTGGCACGACCCGCGGACCGACGGCGCACTTCCCGACGTCTACATCCAGATGGGCCAGTCCGCGGAGAACGTGGCGACACTGTGCGGCGTGACCCGGCGCGACCAGGACGAGTTCGCGGTTCTCTCGCAGAACCGGGCCGAGCAGGCCGTCAAGGAAGGGTTCTTCGCCCGCGAGATCACGCCGATCACGCTCGCTGACGGCCGGGTCGTCGACACCGACGACGGGCCGCGCCCGGGCACGACCTATGAGAAGGTCGCCGCGCTGGCCCCGGTGTTCCGCCCCGACGGCACCATCACGGCCGGCAACTGCTGCCCGCTCAACGACGGCGCCGCCGCCGTCGTGATCATGTCCGACGTCCGGGCACGGGAACTCGGCCTGACGCCGCTCGCCCGGATCGTCGCGACAGCGGCCTCAGCACTCTCGCCGGAGATCATGGGGCTCGGACCGGTCGAGTCGACCCGGCAGGTGCTCGCCCGCACCGGAATGACCATCGACGACGTCGACCTGGTGGAGATCAACGAGGCGTTCGCCGCACAGGTGGTGCCCAGTGCACGCCAGCTCGGAATCCCGTACGAGAAGCTCAACGTCCATGGTGGGGCCATCGCACTGGGCCATCCGTTCGGCATGACCGGCGCCCGGATCATGACGACGCTGCTCAACGGCCTACAGGCGACCGACGGTACGGTCGGCCTGGAGACGATGTGTGTGGGCGGCGGCCAGGGAATGGCGATCGTCCTCGAACGCCTGAGCTGACTCGCTGCTGACCCGCTTCCCCCGAATGATCACGTCAAGAGGGTCTATCCGGCCGTTGCCAGGTCTTCAGGCCTGGTGAAGGTAGGACAGACCTGGCATCGGCCACCGCGGGCCCGATCCGCTCCGTCGTTGGGCTTGTGCGGCCAGCGGCCGTCAGGCAGTCTCATATGACGGAGCCCCTCGATGACAACGGAGGCCACCATGAGCCTGAACCACTCTGAGGAGACCCATCGCAACTTGGTCGCCAGAGTCCCCGCGGCGACCGGACGAGAGCTCCCAGAGTGGTTCCGCACCCTCGAGGCGGGCCCTTCCTTCCTTCGCTTCGACGACCGGGTGCGCTGGCTGCGCGACGAGCACGGCCTCGCCCACGCCCACGCCACGGCGATCGTGCACGAGCACGACCTGCGGCGTGCACAGCGCTCCTTCGAATGAGCTGAGCGCGACGCGATCGGCCCCGCCGAGATGTCCCGGCGGGGCCGATCGTGCACCGAAGCGCGCTATTCGCCGCGCAGGATCGCGAGCAGTCGGAGCATCTCGATGTAGAGCCAGACCAGCGTGACCGTGAGCCCGAAGGCCGCGGTCCACGCGAATCGGGCCGGCAGACCGTTCCTGACACCCTGCTCGATGAAGTCGAAGTCGAGAATGAGGCAGAACGCAGCCAGGCCGACCGCGAACAGTCCGATCAGGATGCCGAACAGGCCCTGCCGGAACCCGAACGGGCTGTCCGCCGAGCCGAAGACCTGGAACAGCAGGTTGACCAGGCAGAAGACCAGGTAACCGATGAGGGCGATCATGACGCCGCGCCGGAACCTCGGAGTCACGCGGATCTTCTTGCTCCGGTAAGCCCACAGCGACACCGCGAACACGGCGAGGGTGGCGAGCACGGCCTGGGCGACGATGCCGTCCAGCGTGATCGCGGTGCCGTCGGCCCGGGTGCCGACCTGCATGTTCTCGAAGGCGAAGCTGATGCCGCCGACGAACAGACCCTCGAAGGCCGCGTAGGCGAGGATCAGCGGCGGGCTCGGCTCCCTCTTGAACGCGTTGACCAGCCCCAGCACTAGCCCGACGACCAAGCCGACAAAGGCCAGCTGCGGCAGCTGCCAGCCCACGACCGCGCCCACGAGCAGCACGCCGAAGGTGATGCCGGTCTTCATCACGACGTCGTCGTAGGTCATGCGCCCGGTCTGGACCGGCGTGGCAGACGGCGCGGCGTACATGTCCTCGAGCTG
>JBOGDU010000258.1:0-4968 GCA_050743145.1 Jiangellaceae bacterium
GGGCCACTGCGGATCCGGGGCTGCCGCGCTTCGCTCAGCTCTTCCTCGACGCCGCCGACGTCGCCGCGGTCCGCGCGTTCTGGGTCGCCGCACTCGGATACACCCACGACCGGCGAGCCGGGGTCAGCGACATCCACGATCCGCGGCGGCTGAACCCGGTGCTGGTGTTCCAAGAGCTCGACGCTTCGGAGACGGAGCGGCGCCGGCAGCGCAACCGCATCCACTTCGAGCTCGCTGTGCCGTCGGACCTCGCGCACACGCGCCTCGCCACGACCGTCGCAGCCGGTGGCCGGCTCCTTGACGAGTCGGAGGATCGCTGGCGGGTCGCCGACCCCGAAGGCAACGAAATGGTGATCGTCAGTGGGGCATGAGCTCGCGTCCGGCTGAGCTCCACGCTTGGCGGTTTCCCGTCAACGAGCGCTGGATCTCCGCCGCAATCAGCATCGAACACGCACGCCACGCTTGAACGCCAGGGACGACGCGCCGTATAACGACGGTGATGGTGCCTGCCGACGGCTCGGCCTCGGGCGACGCTTGACGCGACCCAATGCCCGATCTGGTGCCGCCCACCCAGTTCGATCGCGAGGCGAACGATACCGGTTGCAGTACAAGACGATTCCGATCAGCGGTTCCAGCTCGGCGACAGCTCCAAGGGCTCCATGGCCCAACTCAACCCGACCAGCGATACTGACACCACCGCCGCGATCGACAGCGGCGCGTAGACATCGAAGATCAACCCTCAAACCCCACCACTCCGCGGGGCACTGCCCCCGTTGCTGTCTTCAGCGATGGCGGGCCGTCCGGACGAGGTGATGGCCCGGATCGCCGGTGGGTTCGCCCGATGCGCGAGATCGCCGCTGGCAGCGGGCAGCGTCGAGTGGCTGCCCGGCCTGATCGAACAGCACGGCCGCCTGGTCGAGAAGAACAGCCTCCCGGTCCGGGTCCTGTACGGCTCGGGCAAGGTGCGCACGCGCCTCCAGGATCGCGGCCTGCCAGGCGGTGCCCTCCCACAGCTCCGACGAGCGTTCGGCGATCGCCAGGTACTTGCGGGCCTCGTCGATGTCGCCCACGTCGGCGCACGCGATCGCAGCCGGGACAGCGAAGGTGATGACGCAGAACAAGCACGCGTCCTCGGTTCCTATCGTGTCCTCGGCCTGGTCGACAACCGTCCGGGCAGCCTGCCGGTCGGGCGCTGCCCGGATCATTGTTCCGAAGATGCGCTGGAGGAGGTGGCCAGCCAGCACACACCACCGCGCACGCGGCAGGGCCTGTCGTAGCAGCCGGTCCGCCTCCGCCCGGTCGCCCTGCAGCAGCCTGACCTCGGCAAGCCGTTGCAGTGACTTCGCCTCCCCAGCGCGTGCGCCGATCTCGCGGTGCAAATCGACGGCGTTTTGCAGCTCGCGCTCGGCCTCGGCCATATCTCCCGCCAGCAGGGCGGCCTCGCCCAGCAGCGCCGTGGCGAACGCCTCGGCCCGCAGGACTCCGCTGCGCCTGGCCGTCTCCCGCAGAGACAGGGCGAGCGTCTTAACCTCGCTGTAGGGCGTCGTGCCGTACAGCAGGTACTCCGCGACACACAGATAAGGATCGAACACGGAACTTGCGAACGCCGGGGTGTCCTGGGCGCGGCGCAACTCCAACCGCAGGCGTGAGAACAGCTCGCCACGATGATGTGCTACCAGCGCCTGCAAGGTCAGCAGTTCCACTCGCTGCCAGGTGTTCTCGTCCGGTCTCACCAGTCCACTGACCTGGTCCGCCGCCTTCCACGCCGCGTCGATGTCCCCCCTGAGGTATGCCAGGCCTCCCTGCGCCAGCAGGATCGGCACGTCCGCGGGGCCGCCGTCCGGCTGGAGGCCGTCCAGAACGGCCGCTGCGGTGTCGAGGTCGCCTTCCATCACGGCGGAGTGCGCCAGCCGGGCGCGCAACAACGCGCGATCCGATTCGGCGGCGACGGCGAGCGCATCGCGGTATGCGTCGATGGTGGACCGATCCCCGAGTGCTGCCAGCAGGTTCGCACGCAACGCCAGCAGGCGGCCACGGTCGTGAGCACTCGCGTGATCTTGCACCGCGTCGACGAGGGCGAGCGCGTCACGGTAGGCGCCGATGGCGGCTTCGGTCTCGACCGCCTGAATGACATGTGGCACGGCGTCCGAAAGCTGCCCGGCCGCGATCAGATGGTGCGCTATGCGGGCGGGCGGGGCTCCAATGGCATTGAGCCGAGCGGCGGCCTGGTGATGGAACACACGTTGCTGAGAGGCCGGGATGTCGTCGAGGAGCGCATCGCGGATCAGGGCGTGCCGGAAGCGGTAACCCGATCCCGTGTGGACGACGACGAGTGCGGCCAGCGCCGCATCCAGCGCGGCATAGGCTTCCCGCTCAGGCAGCGCGGTCAACGCCACGAACTGGTCGGTGTCAAAGCTGATCCCGATCACGGCCACCTGCTGGAGTGCCTCGCGGGTCTTGACCGCCAGCCGGCTGAGCGTGAGCGCGCCGAGCGCTTGAGCCGCCGTCGGAGCCGGCACACGAGCCATCTCGATGATGGCGAAGGGCAGACCGCCCGACACCTCCCAGATGTGGTCCAGCGTCGACGTCGACACATCCGCCATGTGCATCCGGACGAGGTCATCGGTGCCTTGCCGGTCCAGCGGGCGCAACGTGACATGGACGGCGAGGTTGCGGCGGAGCAGGCTTGCCTTGATCTGCTCCACGCGACGGCCGCCCTCCCGGGGGCCGACGACGATGAGCGCGCGTTCACCGCTGACGCACCGGGCGAGATAGTGCAGCAACCGCAGGCTGGCCTCGTCCGCCTCGTGCATGTCGTCCATGGCCAGCAGCAGACCCGTGCCCGATGCCG
The DNA here is from genome assembly GCA_050743145.1 of Jiangellaceae bacterium. GTDB lineage: Bacteria > Actinomycetota > Actinomycetes > Jiangellales > Jiangellaceae > DASRTE01. The sequence goes on from JBOGDU010000258.1 coordinate 2,852, forward strand.
CGAGCCGGAGGAGCTCGGCCGCGGCGACGAACAGCCGCTGGTGGGTGCCCTCGCCGCTCCAGGTGAGCTCCACACCCGCCAGAGCACGTTCGATCTCCTGCCGATAGGTATCGCCCAGCCCGTCGAGCAGGGTCGGATGCCGGCGGCACAGATCGGCGAACGCGTCGAGCACCGGCGCGTACGGCCAGGCTCCCTCGACGGCGGCCGCGCCACTCCGGCCGACACGCCAACCTGTTTGCTCAGCGCGCTCGCTGATCCAATCGAGCAGCGCTGACTTGCCGACACCGGGCGGTCCCGATACGAGCACCGTCCGGCCACCGCCGTGACCCGCGTCGACAAGCAGCCGTTCGAGCTGGTCGCATTCGCTGCGGCGGCCGACCAGGCCGCCCTGGCCCGAATCTGCGTGGTATTCAGGGAAGGCGGCCAGGATCTGGTCGCGGACGGCCAAGGCGCGCTGACTCGGACCGACTCCGAGCTCGCGGCGAAGCGCCGCATCCACCCGTTCGAACTGCCGCAGCGCGGCACGATGGTCGCCCGCCTCGACGTGCTGCGTCATCAGCGCGACATGCGCATCCTCGTCGGCCGGGTCCTCGACGAGCAGGTCCTCCCAACGGCAAGCCAGGCGCAACAGCCCCCGGTAGCGCAAACGGAGATGCTCCCGGCGGTTCTCGGCCCACGTCTCGTAGAGATCCTCCGGAAGCAGCGTGCCGCCGTAGCGGGCTACCGCCGCGGCGGCCGCACCCGGCGTTCCGTCGGCCAGCGCCTTCTCCGCGACCCGCTCGAAGACGTCGACGTCGACGACCACCTTCGCGTCGGGCAGCAGGGCGACGGTTTCGTTGCGGAGGACGATCGCAGTCCGGTCGTCGCCCAGGGCGCGACGGGCGTAATGGGCGAGCTTGTGCAGGCGCGGGGCCGCTTCAGCGACGGTGAGGTCGGGCCACAACCGTTCGATGAGCTGTTCCCGGTGCAGCCGGCGCCCAGGCGCGAGAGCGAGCAGTTTCACCAGCGTGGCCGCTTGTGGCCGCGGCCAGCCGGCCGCCGCAACAGGGGAACCGTCGAGCAGCACCTCGAAGCCGCCGAGCATTCTGATCTCGACCTTGGCGGTTCCAGATGATTCCGCCATGGTTGCCCCCGCGCGCTCGATCCGGTGTACCAAAGGTCATCATCCTCCAGATCTGCGGACGCACTACCTGGTCGTCGCCGAGAAGAGCCCGATGGATAGCCGGCAAATACCTTCAGCCCGCCAGGACCGCTGCGCTGGACCGCTCGAGCTGATCGAACCTCTGCAGCGCCTCGACCTGCTCGCTCATGGCCGAGCTGGCCTCGAGCAGCAGGCGCCGCAGCTCCGGGACCGTCCAGGTGAAGGACGCGATCGTGTCGACCGTGCCGAACAGGCGGCCGGCGAGTGCATCCCGCGTCTTCTGGTATCCGGCCAGCGCGGTCGCCTCGGTCGCCGTTCCGCTATGAAGATCGCCTACCGCACCAGCCAGGAGCTCGGCGTCGCGCAGCGCATCGGTGATGCCGTGGGTGCTGAGCGGGTCCTCGAAGTACCCGGCGTCTCCGACCAGCGCCCAGCCCGGTCCCCACGACTGCCGCAGGTAGCCGGGCATGCCCGCGAAGCCGCGCAGCCGTTGCGGCGCCCTCGCCGCGGACACCCGCTCGGCCACCGCAGGTGACACCGTCTCGAGCAGGGTGCTGAACGCCTGCCGAGCAGTCCCGGCTCGCCGGGCGGCCTTCATCTGCGGTGGCGTGGCGCCGACGAACACCAAGGTCTGGCCGTCGTTGGTCGGGATCAGGCCGGCGCCCGCACCCGGTGCGTACAGCCACTCGTAGCCGTCGACCGGGAGGTCGTCCCAGTACCCGTACAGGACCGCGGTGCCGTTCGAGCGCGCCGTCCGGATCACCGGAGCGCCAACCTCCCGGGCCACGAGCGATCGGATGCCGTCGGCGCCGACGGTGAGCGGGGCCGACGCGAGCAACCGCCGGCCGTCGGCCTCGCGGCCGGCGATCCCGGTCACCCGGCCGGCGTCGTCGCGGAGCAACTCGGTCACCGTCACGCCGAACCGCACCTCGGCGCCGGCCGTGATCGCGGCATCCGCGAGCACCCGGTCCAGAAC
>JBOGDU010000259.1:0-10031 GCA_050743145.1 Jiangellaceae bacterium
TGAGCGTCTTGAGCTCCTCGTCGACCCGGCGCTGCACCCGCTGCCAGGTGTCGTCGTCATCGGGCACGTCGGCGAGGGCGCGCTCGATCTCGCGGGCGAGCAGGACAGTGGGGTTGGGCGCCCAGCCTGCACCGGGATCGGGGACGGCGAGATCGGGCACCGCGACGGAGAGCAGGCCGGTTGCCGCGAACCGGCGCAAGGCTTCCGCCGCGTCGACTCGCTCTGCGGTCAACCGCTCCAGGTCGTCGTGCAGCGTTACCCGCCGGCCCTCGGCGACGCCCTGCTCGTTGATGGCCCGATCGCGCCGATCGCGGGTCGCCTTCGTCTCCGCCTCGCATCGTCGCAGCTGCTCGCGCACCTCGCCGAGCCGGCTCTGCAGATCGGCAACGGCGGCGCCGACGGTTTCCATGAGAGCCCGGTGACGGGCCTGCGCCGCCGCCGCCTCGGCGCCGGCCACGGAGGCCAGCTCCGTTCGCTCGGCCAGTGACGCCCCGGCCGACGTGACGTCGGCGTCGGCCTCACCCAGCTGGCGGCGTGCGTCGGCGAAGACGTGTACCGCCGGCCAGAGTGCCGCCAACGCCTCGCGGTAGCGCGACAAGCCGTCGCGGACCGCGGCCAGCGCCTCCGGTTCGACCGGAAGGCTCAGCTCGGCGGCGGCGTCGGTCAGCTCGGCCTCGGCCTGCCGTACCGCCGACTTGGCCGACGTCACCGCCTCGGCCGCGCGGGCCTGGCGTTCGTCCAGCTCGTTCTGTCGGCCGGTCAGCACGGCAACGTCGGCGTGGGCGGCACGCACGTCCACGTCGTCCGGACAGGCGGCTACCTCCGCAGCGAGAACGGCGCGGCGCCGGGTGAGCGCGCGGTCTGCGGTGTCGATCTCGGCGAGCTCGCACTCGACGGCGGCCAGGTCGGCGCGCACTGCGACGAGGCGGGCTCGGCGCGCCGCCTCACGGGCGCCGGATCCGATGAACTCTGCCGCAGGCTTCCGCCAGGCACCCTCGAGGACGCCCACCCGGAACCGGCCGTCGGGTGCGACCCACACGCTGCCCTGGCCGGCACCCAGGCCGATGGCAGCGAGCAGCTCGTCGACCAGGGAGTCGGCCAGGCCGGAGACCCGCGCGTCGGCCCGGTCCACTGCCGGGCGCAGCACGGAGCGGAGGTCGACACCCGGCAGGGCGAGGTCGGCGTGCGCCCGCACCACGACATCGTCGGTGCCGGGCGCGAGAAGATCTCCGTCGAGAGTCACCCACGCGTCGAGGATTCCCGCCGCTTCCATCGCAGCCTCGACGCCGGCGCGATCGTCGTCGTGGACGTGGCCAGCGAAGTCGACCAGCCGCCACAGCGGTGCGCCGCGGCGACCGGACCGGCCGGCGCCGTCCCGGGTGTGCGGGACCGGAGGCGTGCGCACCTCGCCGGCTTCCAGCCGGGCGATCTCGTCGGCCACGGCGTCGCGGTGCTCGGTCGCCGCCGTCCGCCGGGCGCCGAGCGCGGCCGCGGCTCGAGCGTGGTCGTCGTTGACCTGCCGGTAGCCGACGTCGACCGCCGACCGGGCCGGGTTGGCGCCGTCCAGCGTCTCGATCCACAGCTCGAGGGCTGCGAGTGCGTCACCGGGGTCCGGGACACTCAGCTCGACAGTGCTCTCCACGTGGCGCCGCGTCCGGTCGACCAGCTCGGTGCCGCACCGACCCACCTCGGCGGCGGCCGTCCGCCGTTCGTCGGCCAACTGGGCCGCATCGGCGGCGAGCTCGTCGGCACGCCGGCGGGCTGCCGCGAGTTCGTCGCGTCGGTCGATGAGTGCGTCGGACAGCTGCCGGACGTGGGCGACGGCCCGCTGCTGACGGTCGGCGAGCTGCCCCGCGGCGGCGCGCAGGTCGACGAGCTCGGCCCGGGTGAGCCGCGCGTCGATGTCGGCGGCGTGGCCGCGGTCGACGTGTGCCGTTGCTGCTGCGGACATGGCCTCGGCCCGGACGCCGGCGAACGCGCTATCCGCCTCGTCCGCCCGGGACCGCGCGGCGGCAGCCCGACCATCGCGCTCGGCCAGCAGGGCAGCGGCCTGTTCGCGGTCGTGGTCCAGTCGTTCGGCGGCCTGGGCGCTCACCTCCGCTGTCTCGGCGGCATGGTCGAGGTCGCGTGCACTGCGCATCTCCGGGCTGGCTCGCAGCGCTTCGTCCTGGCCGCGCAGCCGGAGCGCCTCGGCCTCGTGCCCGAGGAGAGCGGCCTCGGCGTCGCTGACGGCCTGCTGCGCGGTCTCGTACGCCGCCTGCGCCTCGCCGAGGTTGCGGTTGACGGTCTCGTACGCGACCTGCGCCCTGCGGGGCAGGGCGGCCCGCCGCCGCGACGCAACGCCCGCGTACCGGCGGTAGTGGGCGAGGAAGGAGGACGCGGCCCGGCTGGACTCCTCGACCGACTGCAGGGCCGCTCGGTCGTCCTCGAGCCCGCGGAAGGCCTCGGCGACGTCGGCCACGACCGCCTGGTCGAGCGGCGGCAGTGCCTCGGTGAGCGCTGCCGACAGCGCGCGCTCGTTCGGTCGCTTGGACAGCTGGGGTTGGCGGAGTTGGACGAGCAGGTCGACGAGTGCGGCGTAGCGCTGCCCGCCAAGACCGAACAGCGCCTCGTCGACGGCGCGGCGGTAGTCGTGTGCTCGGTCGTAGACGGCACCGCGGCCGGTCAGGGCGTCGGCCAGCCGCTCGCGGGTCAGGGCGGTACGGGTGGCGTCGACCAGCGCCAGGTCGGGGCCGATGCGCTGGTCGGTGAGGAAGAACCAGTGCCGCGCGACACCACGGCCGGAGACGGCCTTGAGACCACAACCGAGGGTGCGGAACGTCGGCGTGCCGTCGGCTTGCCGCCGGCCGAACTCGAGCCAGGTGTAGCCCAGCCGCTCCGGATGGGGATGGTCGCCACCGAGCAGGAGGTTCCACTCCATCCGCTTCTTCGGGTCGGCATCGGGCTCGACGCGGTGCGGAGAGAGGTCGCCGTCGAGCAGGAACGGCAGAGTGAGCGCGAGCACCTTGGACTTGCCGGTGCCATTGTTGCCGCGCAGCAGCAGCCGGCCGTCGCGGAACCAGAACTCCTCGACGTCGTAATAGAACAGGTCGACCAGCCCGCAGCGAAGCGGCTGCCATCGCGACCGGGCGGGTTCGGGAAGACCGGCGGTCACGCCGACCGTCCGTCGTGGATCTTGGGTTCGGACACCGTGTACCTGGCCAGGGCCGGACGGGAACGGATGCCGTCGGGGTCTCGGCTGACCAGGCGCAACGCCTCCAACTTGGCGATCGCGAGCGTGGTCAGCTCGATGTCGGCTCCCGGTTCGGCGGCATCGCGCCGCCAGTACGGGCGGTGCTGCCGCGCCAACGTCCGGGCCTGTGTGTGCAGCTCGGACAGCGGTACGACCCGTCTGCCCTGCGCGCCGAGGTACTCGGCCAGCAACAGCGTGATGTGGCCGTCGGTGCCGGTGTCGGGCATGCGAACGTCGGAGAGGTCGTCGAACGGGTCGACCATGGCGATGCCCTCGGCTCGGACCTCGGGCACCAGGCCGGTCAGCTCGTTGATCCGTGCGGTGATCGCCGTGCGCTGCCGGGCGAGGTAGGCGAGCTGCGCCTGGTCGAGGTCGTCGTAGTAGAGGACCGGCTCGTCGAGCAGCCGCCGGGTCAGGTGGAACCGGATCGCCCGGTTGCGCAGATCGTCGTTGTCAGGCACGGTCTCGGCGGACAGCGACGCGAGCCGGTCGTCGAACGTCACGTCGTCGACGGTGGACGGTCCGCGACGGCTGGCCAGCAACGTGGCCAGGACCCGGCGGTCGACGTCGTAGAGCACATCGATGTTCTCGCGCAGGAATGCGTTCTCGTCGCCGGCCACCCTGCGGAGCACACCGAGGTCGAGCAGGAGCCGGACGACGGCGACCATGTCGGCGCGCTCGCCGCGGCCCTGGAGCTGGAAGGTCACGCCGGACTCGACGAGGGCCGGATCGCCCGCCGCCAGCACCACCTGCTCGGCCAGCCCGCCCAACGTGATCTGGGCGTCGGCGCGTTCGAGCACTGCCAGCGCGAGGCAGGTGAGCACGTAGCGGCGCCGGCTGAAGGGAACCCGTGACCGGGGATCGAGCGCGGGATAGGTCACGTCGTCGTGTGTCGTGGTCTTGACCAACCGGGCGACGTCGCTGTCGACCACCAGGTGCCAGCCGGTGTTGCGGTCGAACCAGGCCCGCAGGTCGTCGGAATGGCGGCGGACCAGGCGAAATGCCTCGGAGTCGGCGCCGGACGCACGTAGCAGCGGCCGGCGCAGCAGCGCCCGGGCGGCTCGCCGGACTTGCTCGGAGCGGGTGGCCGACAGCGCATCGGCGAGCGATGGGGTCACGACGCCACCTCGACATCGTCGACATCGGTCAGGTCGAGGATCTCGACGAGGTGGTCCGGCCCGCGCAGGATGCCTTCGGTCGTCCGGATCTCTGCGAGTGTGCCATCGCCGAGGCTGGTCATCCGGATCTCCATCGTGCCGTCGGCCGTGGTGGCCACCACCTGGCGCTGGTCGGGCCGGCGCGCCGTCAGCGCGTCGCCCAGCAGGCGGAGGAACAACGCGAACGTGGCCGGGTCGAGCTGATCGAGTTCGGCGAGCCGGATAGGCCGCGCCGTCGCGAGGCGGCGGCGGGCCTCCGCGGTCTGCGCGGCCTCCTTGGCCACGAGCTCGGCCAGGTGACGTCGTGCCTCGCTGCGGTCGAGGACCCGGTTCGGCTTCCCCCGCCGTTCGTAGCTGCCGGTTCGCCGCAGCTGCGGGCTGATCGACAGCGGCGGCGCCTGGGCCCACGGGATGCTCGGACCAACCGGGTGCTCGTCACGCTCGGCCAGGGTGGCGGCCGGGATGGTGAGGTGCCGTGACGGCTGCAGGCCGAAGGCCGATCGCCAGAGCCGGTGCATTGCGGCGTCGTCAGGCGCTTGGGCGAACCAGCGGGCAAGCGCCCGGAAGTCGGCCGAACGGTCGGATCGGCCCGTCCGCCGCTCGTTGAGCGTGGAGACGACCTGCAGCAACTGGGGGATGGCCGCCCGCGCCCGGGCCCGGAGCAACTTCGCCTGGCTCGGATGATGGGGCGCGCTGACGAACCACTGCCGGAAGCCCTGCCATCGCTGCTGCCACAGCGTGAGCGCGCGGTCGAAAGCTACCTTCCGAGGGTCGTCGCCGGTGCCCGGGGCCGCGTCGGGCGCGGCGTCCTCGGCCTCGCGCCGGGCCGCGCCCGCGAGCAGCCGGTCGACACCGGACTGCTCGATCCGCTCCACCAGCGTGGCGATCTCGGAACCGGTCGCGACGAGGTCCTTGACGAAGCGCTCCAGGTAGTCGATGAGCCGGTCCTTGTAGGCGACGAACGCCTCGGCGTCGGCGTCGTGCAGGTCGATCGAGCGCTGCAGGGAGCTCATGAACGCCTGAGCATTGTCGGCGAGGTCGGTGAAGCGCCCGGTCAGGCCGCGTAGCGAGAGGTGAGCCTTTGCAGGGTCGGGCTCGTCGCCGTCGGTCAGGCCGAGCAGGGACCGTAGCTCGGAGGCGATGTCGACCAGGGCGACGGCCTGTAACGCGCCACGGCGACCCAGGGCGTCGTCGTAGGCCTGCAACGCCTCCTCGGCCGCCTCGCCGCGCTTGGTGAGCTGGTACAGGAACCGGGCGCGGTGGAAGTCTTCGACCGTGGTGACCCGGCCGGTGTCCGGGTCGGCTCGCAGGTTGCCCCACTCGTCGCTGCTCAGCTTGTTCAGCAGCTCGGTGAGATCGGCGACGTCGAGCGGCTCGTCACCGCCGGTGATCAGGGCCTCGCGCACGTCCTCGGGCCGCAGGTGCACCGCGAAACGGCGTTTGGCGTCGACGAAGACACCCATGACGCGCCGATAGAGCGCTGCGTTGGGCGTGGTGAGATGCCCGAAGGGCTTGAAGTCGTACGGCACCGGCGGTGTCCCTCCTCGCAGGGTGACTTGCCGCAACGGCGCCAAGTATGTCGGTCGCCCCCGACACAAGCCCAAGGACAACGCCGACGGATCGCGGATTCCTCCAGCCTCCCGCCGTGAGGCTCACACCAGAGCCGGATCGGGCGGCACCACCGTGAGCGTGCGGTCAGGCGGACCGTAACGCGGGCCGACCTGGTTTGCGCTCCCAGACACCGACGAACCATTCGATGGCGTCCCGTGTCCAGAGCGGCCCGGTGCGCAGTTCGTAGAGCGGTGCTGGGAATCGGGGATGCCGGCGAAGCTGGTGGAGGCGTTGGCGCGAGACGCCGAGGATGTCGGCGGCCTCGGCCGCCGAAACGATCTCGGGGACGTTCGGCTCGAGCGCCTGGCGCTCGTATTCGACGTCGGTAAGCGCCTCGATGCCCGTCGGATCGTCAGCAACGACACGACGGCTGCGGCGGGCAGCCTTTGTGGCCGCCGTGATCGGATCGTCGGCAGGCTCGTGGAGCATCACCGTGAATCCGCGACCAGGAATGGCGGCCACGGTGGCGTCGAGGGCCTCGCCGTAGGCCATCAGGGTCTCCGCATCCGGCCGGCGGACGTAGGTGAGCGTCACAGCCCACATGTTGACCACTACCTCCCTTCTGATTCTCTACGGCGTTGAGCACGCCGTTCTTTCCTACTCGGTGGCGGTATCTGAAGTCCTGCGCGTTTGAGGGCAACCGTCACATCGAGCATCCGCCGTCGTGGATTGCTCGGCGTGGCTGGGTAGCTGTTCATGGTCCACCTTCTCTTGCGATATGTCAAGGATTGTTGCGGCTGGGCGGCCGGGACATACATCGCAGAATCGGCATCGATGCGCCCATCGACTCGTCGGCGTACGCCACCCACCCACGCAACGCCCTTCTGAAGGACCCGTCGTTAGTTAGGCGACCGACCCGCGAATCGTGCCCCCGATCCTCCTGCGCGCCACTGACAGAATTGGCGGTGTTAACGCAAGACTCCGCGCCCGAAGACGCGAAGTCAGGGACAGGACTCCCCTAGCTTGACCGACGACAAGGTGACCACCGCCTCCGGCACGATCGTGCTTCCTGGTGCGGTTCCTGAGCGCAGACCTGCCAGTTGGAGTCGATGATCTGTAACCGATCGAGTCCGGAGGCGTCCTCCTGGTCGAGGAGATAACTGCCGAGTGCCTGGAGCGTGTCTTGGGCTAGCTGCAGGTTCATGCCGACCAGATCCGGCATCGCCACCGGCAGTGTCGTCGTTGACTCATCGGGCGGCTCTGGCGTCGCCTCTGCTGCCGTAGTCGCCGCCGCTTCGTCGGTCTGCTGTTCTGTCAGTTCAGGTACTGCATCGCTCTGTTCGATGGTGAGTTGTTCGGGAGAAGTGGAGTCAGTGGCGCATGCACCCAGGGCCGCGACACCGAAGGTGCCGGCACCATGAGCGCGATCGTGCGGGTGTTCTTCATTGATCCCCCGGGTTTGACGGTCCATCGACGTCAAATGCTGGTGATGGTCCACTCGCCATGAGCCTGGACGTTGACCACGGAAGAAGGACCGCCCAAAGCGATCACGCCGATGACCGTTCGACCTTGACGACGGTGAGGGCGGCGTCGGCGGGCACGTCCTCGTAGAAGGACAGTTCCTCGGTCTTGGACTGTCCGGGTGCGAGGTTCTCCGCGAAGGCTGAGGTCGTCTCGTACTGCTCCGTCCCGTCCTCGTTCACGGCGGCGACGTCGACCCAGTAGGTGAAGGTGTCGGTGCCGCTGTTGGTGATCGTCACAGGGACGGTCAGGTAGCCGAACTCGTCGGTCGTCGGGTCGCCGAGCACGGCGTCGCCGGTGATGTCGAGGAAGCCGACGTTCTGTACGGACGCCGCGTGCAGTTGTGGCGCCACGGTGGATCCGCCGATCATCGTCTCGTACTCGGCGACGCCGTCGACGACCGCCTCGAGGCGCAGCACGTCGTCCTGACTCACCGACGCGAGCGCGCTGGAGTCAGCCACGATGATCGTGTTGGTCTCGAGCTCGTAGGTCTGAGTCGGCTGGGTGGCGCCCGCGTTCGCGCGCAGCACGTCGTTGCCGGTGGCCGAGTCGAACTGGGTCACCTCGGCGAACACGACGATCCGCTCGCCCGCGTGTGCGTCGGGGTCCCGCGCGATCGCCTCCCACTCCAGCGCGGTGATCTCGACGAACGGTCCGCCGTCGACGACGGCAGCCTCGTCGTCGACCGCGTCGGCGGCCGGTGCAGGGGCAACGTCTCCACTCGACGAGCCCTGAACAGCGGTGCTGTCCGACGTGTCACCGTCGCCGCCGTTGGACAGTACGACGGCCACCAGGATCGCCACGATTCCGACAACGGCGAGCACGATCGCCCGTCCTCGGCGCCGCGGCGCCACGTCCTCCGGCATCGACGTCGGGACGTCGGCCGCCCCGGATGCGGGAGCCGGCTGGACCGGCATCCACTCGCCGGAGCCGGTCAGGACGTGACCATTGGCGACGTCGCCAGGCCGGTAGCCGGAATCGACCGGCGTCTGCTCGGACATGAGAAACCCTCCCCGTGATCAGCTCTGCGTCGCGGACGCTATGGCGGACCCCGGACACAACGGGGACGGTGTGAGCCGGAACGAACGATTACTGCCGCTTGGGCCTAGATCAGGCGCGGGCGGCCCCGACCGCGAGGCCGGCGACTGTGATCACGGTGGTGAGCATGATCGTCGGCACTTCAGGGCTTCGTAGACCCCGAAGTGCCGATGATCACCAGACAGGACGCAGCGGCGCTCTCAGCGCGGTAGGCCGGCTCGGTCGAGCTCTTCCTGGAGAGCCCGCTTGGGCTTGTGCTCGGCTCGCAACCGGACGACGAACATGCGGAACCTCTCGTCCTGCCCACAGCGACCCGCCAGGGTGCGGGCTTCGCCGAGCAGGCGTGCGGCTTCCTGATATGCCCGGCGCTGCTTCGCACCGACGGCGTGCTGTGCAGCCTCTTCGAGGATGGGAATCGCGTCGGCCGGGTGGGTCTTCGCGCGCTCCCGGGCGAGCTCGAGCCACAGCCTGCTTCGGCAGCCACCCGCCTGAGCGGCGTCCCATGCGGCGTCGACGTCGCCCTCCCACAGGAGGACCTCGACGAGCGTGGAATGTCCCGGCGGTTCGAGATACGGGTGCCCGCTCCCGCGTTCCCCGCTGCGGGGCTGCCCGCGAAGCTGCGCAAGCGCCCGTGCCCGCCACGTCGGCAGGGCGTCGTCCGCGGCCTCGCACAGTGGTTGATACGTCTCGAGGGACGGTCGGCCTGCGAAGTTGGCCCAGAGCAGCTCCAGCGCTTCGCCGCGACGGTCGGCGCGAAGATGGCACGCCGCGGCGAGCGAACGCAACCGTGGATCGGGCTCGAACTCGGTGATGCCCCGGTCGAGCCAGGTGAGCGCTTCGGCGTCACGCCCGTTCGCAGCCAGGCGTTCGGCGACGCGCAGGATGTCGTAAGCGGAGGCGATGTCGCGTGAAATGACCTCGATGAGCGCGTCGACGCCGTCCTGACACTCGGCGAGCCGTTCCATCAGGAAGGTCGGCGTGAAGCGGTCGTGGTCGTACGTACCGGCGCGCTTCGCCGGGAGCGCCTGCCATGCCGCCTCCACGATCTCGCGGTAGCGGCTCATGCCGCTCGTGCCGAGGACCTCGGCGTAGCCGGGCAGGGCGGTGAGGAAGACCTCCCAGTCGCTGGTCAGCCCACGAGTGGCAAGCCGCTCCGCCAGGTCCACCGGATCCGGCTGTCCAGCTACGCATGCCCGGAGATGGATGTCCTCCGCGCGTTCGATGGCAACGCGCAGACCGCCGTCAGAGTCGTCGATCATTTCGGCGGACTCCTCGAGCAGCTCGAGCGCGTACTCGGTGAGCTCGATAGCGGCATCTGGGAAGCCCTGACCGACAAGCCCCTCGACGTCGCTCAGGGCGTCGTGGATCGCACCGAAGTAGCTGGTCGCGCCGCCGTAGTCGATGAAGGTCTCGCTGGCGATGGCCCGGGTCAGGCGTGAACGCACGCCGGTGTCGTCGTATGCCGCGCGCGCGTCTGCGCCGGCCGCCACGTGGAGTTGTGCATGCAGCAGGGGATCGGCGTCGGCGGCCCT
>JBOGDU010000260.1:0-16099 GCA_050743145.1 Jiangellaceae bacterium
TGCGGCGGATCATGGTCGTCAGCCATGGACAGACGATCTTCCGGGGAGGACGCGTGGCTGAGAAGTTGGCGAAAGGCGCGCGCATCAGCGGTGGCGTGCGCGACAAGCTCGCCACCGACCTGAAGAAGAAGTACGAGGGGGGCAAGAGCATCCGGGACCTCGCCGGCGAGACCGGTCGCTCCTACGGCTTCGTGCACCGGTTGCTGTCCGAGTCCGGTGTCGAGCTGCGCGGCCGCGGCGGCGCTACGCGGGGCAGGAAGAAGAAGTCCTGACCCACGGCGTTCCGGCCGAACTGCTCGACAGCGGTGGGCTCCGGCTCTCCGTCGAGGCACCCACTGCGCGGGTCACACTCGCCCGCCCGGAGGCGCGCAACGCCCAGACCCCCGCCACCTGGCGCGCCCTGGCGGCCGTGGGTGCGTCGCTCGGTGCCGACGTGCGGGTCGTCGTCCTCGATGCCGATGGTCCCTCGTTCTCGGCAGGTCTGGACCGCCGGATGCTCGAGGGAGCGGGTATCGAGGGGGAGCCGGGACTGGCCGATCTGGCCGCGCTGGACCCGTTGGTTCTCGACGAGATCCTCGCCGGCTTCCAGGCGGCGTTCACCTGGTGGCGGCGGTCGTCCGCCGTGACGGTTGCCGCCGTTGCCGGCCACGCCGTGGGCGCGGGCTTCCAACTCGCCCTGGCCTGCGACCTGGTGGTGTGCGCAGACGACGCACGGTTCGCGATGCGGGAGGTCTCGCTCGGGCTGGTACCCGATCTCGGCGGCACCGCCCGACTGGTGGCCGCCGTGGGGTACGCGCGCGCCCTGGAGATCTGCGGCACCGGCCGCTGGCTCGGAGCGCGCGAGGCGGTCGACCTCGGACTGGCCGTCGCCGCCGTGGCGCCGGATGAGCTGGCCTCGGCGGTCGACGACCTGGCGGCCGCCCTGCTCGCGGCGCCGGCGGGCGCGCTGCGTGAGATCACGCAGTTGCTGCGTGGTGCCGCCGGCCGTTCCGAGGACGCGCAGCTGGCGGCCGAGCGTGCAGCCCAGGCCCGCCGCATGGCGGACCTGACCGGTTCAGCCGGAAGCTGACGGCGGAAGAAAGCAGCCGGCGCGGACGTTGCGCCGGTCGCGTCCCGTTGGGACGCAGCAGCGCAGGGAGGTCCGGGCCGTGTCGATGGGTCACCTGGGTGGCTACATGGCCTCCCGGTCGTACTCACGCGACCGCAGCGTGACCGGACAGCGGCTGGCCAAGGGCACGGCGCGACGGATCCTGCGCTACGCGCGACCGTACCGGCGGCACATCTCGATCTTCCTGGCGACGACGGTGATCGCCGCCGCCAGCGCGGCAGCCGTGCCGTTGCTCCTGAAGTACGTCATCGACTCCGGCGTGACCCCCGGGCGCCCCGACGTCGTGGTCTGGGGAGCGCTGGCGGTGGCCGGGCTCGCGGTCCTCGACGCGGCGCTGGGCCTGGTCGGCCGGTGGGCGTCCGCGCGGGTGGGGGAGGGCCTGATCTATGACCTGCGCACGCAGGTGTTCGACCACGTGCAGCGTCAGCCGGTGGCCTTCTTCACCCGCACCCAGACCGGGTCGCTGGTCTCCCGGCTGAACACCGACGTCATCGGCGCGCAGCAGGCTTTCACGAGCACTCTCTCGCAGGTGGTCAGCAACGCGGTGACCCTCGTGCTGGCGGCCGGCGCGATGATCGTCCTGTCGTGGCAGATCACCCTGATGTTGCTGGTGCTCGTGCCGCTGTTCCTGCTGCCGGCGCGGTTCGTCGGGCGCAAGCTGGCGGACATCTCGCGTGAGTCCATGCAGCTCAACGCCGACATGAGCCAGACGATGACCGAGCGGTTCAACGTCGCCGGCGCGCTGCTGGTGAAGATCTTCGGCCGCTACGACCGTGAGACGACCGGGTTCGGATTGGCCGCCGGCCGCGTGCGCGACATCGGCGTGATCCAGGCGCTCTACGCGCGCTACTTCTTCACCGGGCTCGTCCTGCTGTCGTCGCTGGCGACGGCGGTCGTGTACGGCGTCGGCGGCCTGCTGGCGATCGAGGGAACCCTGCAGGTGGGCACGCTGGTCGCCCTGGCGGCACTGCTCACCCGCCTCTACGGACCGCTGACCGCCCTGTCCAACGTCCAGGTCGACGTCATGACCGCGCTGGTGAGCTTCGAGCGCGTCTTCGAGGTGCTCGATCTCGAACCGATGGTGCGAGACCGGCCAGGCGCGCGGCCGCTGCCGGCCGACACCGGGCCGCTGAGCATCGAGTTCGACGACGTCCGGTTCGCCTACCCGTCGGCCGACGACGTGTCGCTGGCGTCGCTCGAGGGGGTCGCCAGGCCCGACACCGGTCAGAGCGGGGAGGTGCTGCGCGGGGTGTCCTTTGTGGTCGAACCCGGCTCGCTGGTGGCCCTGGTCGGACCGTCCGGCGCCGGCAAGTCCACGATCACCCATCTCGTGTCGAGGCTCTACGACCCGACGTCCGGCGTGGTGCGGGTCGGTGGGCGTGACGTCCGCGGTCTCACCCTGGACTCGCTGCACGACGCGGTGGGCGTCGTGACCCAGGACGCGCACATGTTCCACGACACGATCGGCGCCAACCTGGCCTACGCGGCGCCGGAGGCCCCGGAGGACGAGCTGTGGGCGGCGCTGCGAGCAGCCCAGATCGCCGACCTGGTCACGACACTGCCCGACGGGCTGGACACCGTCGTCGGTGACCGCGGCTACCGGCTCTCCGGCGGCGAGAAGCAGCGGCTGGCCATTGCGCGACTGCTGCTCAAGGCTCCTCGCGTCGTGGTCCTCGACGAGGCGACAGCGCACCTGGATTCCGAGTCGGAGACCGCCGTGCAGCAGGCGCTGGAGACAGCACTCGTCGGCCGCACATCGCTGGTGATCGCCCACCGGCTGTCCACCATTCGCGGTGCCGACCGGATCCTGGTGGTCGACGATGGCCGTATCGTCGAGACCGGCGGCCACGTCGCGCTGCTCGCGGCGGGCGGGCTCTACGCAGAGCTCTACCGCACCCAGTTTGCGCCGCAAGCCGACCTCGGGAACGTCCTCGGCTGAGCAAGTCTCCCGTGATCAGATCGTGCGGAGTGCGCCACCCTCGACCGGGATCATGGCGCCAGTGACGTACGACGCCGCCGGGGAGAGCACGAACGCCGCCACCGCAGCGAATTCCTCCGGGCGCCCGTAGCGACGCAGCGGGATACCGGCGGCGCGCTGCGCCTTGACCTGCTCCGGGTCGCCTTCGAGCGCGTCGAGCTCGCGAACGCGATCGGTATCGATCCGGCCCGGCATGAGCCCGTTGACCCGCACGCCACGAGGGCCGAGCTCGTCGGACAGTTGCTTCGCGACCATGGCCAGGCCGGGCCGAAGCCCGTTGGATACCGCCAGGCCCGGGATCGGCGAGAACACTGATGTCGACAAGACGAATGCCAGCGAGCCACCCTCGTCGAGGGCGGCTCCAATGGTGCGGCCGAGCCGAACACCGCCGAGCAACACGCTGTCGAAGGCCGTTCGCCAGGCATCGTCGGGCACGTCCAGGACGTTGCCCGCAGCAGGTCCGCCGACGCTGACGAGGGCGCCGTCGAGACGCCCGAAGTGCTCGTGCACGGCGACGACGAGCCGTTCGGGGGTCTCCGGGTCGGCGTTGTCGGCGGCCACTCCCACTGCGAGGGAGCCCAGATCGGCCGCTGTTCGTGCAACCGCGCCCGCGTCACGAGACGACAGCAGGACCCGCGCGCCGTCGGCAACGAGGGTTTCGGCTACGGCCCGCCCGAGGCCCCTGCTCGCGCCGGTGACGATGTACACGCGCTCCTTCAACCCAAGATCCATCCCGCCATCCTGCCCTACCCGAGGTCTGGGGTCGCCTCTACGATCGGCGGATGGACACGGTGCGCCAGGTCTCGCGCTGGGTGGCGGCGGCCGAGCGGATCACGGTTCTGACCGGTGCCGGCATCTCGACCGACTCCGGCATACCCGACTTCCGGGGCCCGCAGGGCATGTGGACCACGAACCCGGCGGCTCAGCGGATGTTCAGCCTCGACGGGTATGTGGCCGACCGTGACGTGCGGGTCCAGGCGTGGCGTCGCAGGCGCGATCACCCGGCCTGGACGGCACGACCCAACGCCGGGCACCGGGCGCTGGTCGACCTGGAACGTATGGGCCGGCTGCGCGCTGTGGTGACGCAGAACATCGACGGCTTGCACCAGCGCGCCGGGTCCGCCCCGTCGATCGTGATGGAGATCCACGGCACCGTGTGGCGGGCCGAGTGCCTGGGGTGCGGCAGGCGAATGCCGATGAGCGAGGCCCTGGCAAGAGTCGACGCCGGCGACGAGGACCCGGCCTGTACGGACTGTGGAGGTCTGCTCAAGTCGGCCACCATCTCCTTCGGGCAGCAGCTGCGGCCTGAGGTGTGGCAGGCGGCGGTCGCGGCGGCGAAAGACTGCGACCTGTTCCTCGCCGTCGGTTCGTCGCTGCAGGTCCACCCCGCGGCGAGCCTGTGCGATCTGGCCCGGGGCGCCGGCGCGCGACTGGTCGTGGTCAACGCGGAGCCGACACCCTACGACGCAGCAGCGGACGCGGTGGTGCGTGCGCGGATCTCGACAGCCTTGCCGGCGCTGGTCGACTCCGTCGAATCGTCCGTGCCCGGTCCGGTCAACCGGCGCTGAGCAGGTCTGCGGTTCGCACCACGCGGCCGAAGTTGCCCTCGATGTTGGCCGCCGTCACGGCGGCGAACTGGTCGCCGGTGACGACCGCGCCGTCGGGTCCGACCTCCTCGAAGGTGTGGGTGGCGTCGAGTACGAACAGGACGTCGTAGCCGAGGTCACCGCCCATCCGGGCCGTCGTCTCGCAGCATCGGTTCGTCTGGATGCCCGTGACCACGAGTTGCCGGCCTCCGCGGGCGCCGAGCCACTCGTGCAGGTCCGGCGTACCGAGAAATGCGGAGTGCACCGACTTGGTGATCTCGAGCGCGGGCACCACGTCGGCAACGACCGGATGGTAGGTGTGTCCGGGCGCGCCGGGCCGCAGCGGCGAGTCGGGCTGGGTCGATGCGTGCCGCACCCGCACGATCGGCCGCCCGGTGGTGGTCCAGGCGTCGATCAGGCGGCCGATGTTGTCCTCGGCGTCAGGGTTGTTGCGCTTGCCCCAGGACGGGTCGGAGAAGCCCTGTTGCACGTCGATCACGAGCAGGACGGCGTCGGCGTCGAGCTCCATAATGCGATTCTGCCGGTGCCGGCTGGTCGGCTACGAGTGGCAGGAATGACAATGATGCGCCATTCCCTGCCATCCGGGCGGGCGAACGACGACGGGAGTGCTCGGCATGACGGTCGATCTGGGCGACATTGCGCGACGACTGGTGGACGCACCCACCTACGTCGTCTTGACGACGCTGAACGCCGACGGGAGCCCGCAGTCGAGCGTGGTGTGGGTCCGCCGCGACGGCCACAACGTGCTGATGTCGACCATCAGGGGACGCCTCAAGACCCGGAACATGGAGCGCGATCCGCGGGTGACCGTCTGCGGTTACGATCCCGCCGACCCGTTCCAGTACATCGAGATCCGGGGCACGGTGACGATGGTCGACGAGGGCGGCGACGCGCTCATCGACGAGTTGAACCGCAAGTACATCGGTAGCCCGTGGGCCGTGCGTCCGGGGGAGGAGCGGGTCGTCGTGCGACTCACGCCCACCCGTGTGGTCGAACATGTCGCCGCCCAGAGCCCCGCCCGTGGGCGAATCTGAACAGCGACCCCAAGGCCCACCACCAGAACAGGATGATCAGCGGCCAGGGCAGGGCGACGATCACCACGACCGCAAGCACCAGAAGCACGACCGGCAGGAACACCAGCGGAGGCCGGCGACCTGCTCCGACCCTGGGGTGGTGCCGGGCGAACCCGGGCCGTGCCCGAGGGGTCGGCTCGGGGCCGCCGCCGCTGTCTGGCAGATCGGCGAACAGAGGCGCCAGATCCTCCGCGGTCCGCGCCTGCCATGCCTTGGAGCTGCGGTCGTCGAACTCCTCCGCGGTCAGGCGCCCGGCCGCATAGTGGTCGCCGAGCGCAGCGACGGCCCGGTCGCGGTCGGCGTCACCGATCCGCATGGCCACGGGGCCCGTCATCGGGCCCGTCATGGGGTGCGACCTCCGTCGGCGTCGCCCTCGTCGCCGTCGGCGAGGATCCCGTACAGGCGGCGCCGGGCGTCGTCGAGCACCTCGCGGGCGCGGGCACGCTGATCGGCGCTGCCGCTGACGGCGATCTGCCAGAGCGCGGCGAGCGCCTGGCCGATGAGCGGCCGGATGTCGTCGTGCTCGCTGCCGGGTGCCGACGACATCGCCTCCCACGGCGCGGACATCTCCTCCGGGTGGGAGTCGACGTAGGCCCGGCCCTCGGCTGTGAGCTCGTAGAGGCGTCGACCCTCCTTGGCATCGATGCGGACGAGACCTTCGTCCTCGAGCTGCTGGAGGGTCGGGTATACCGAGCCGGGGCTCGGCTTCCAAAGCCCTCCGCTGCGCTCGGCGATCTCCTGGATGACCTGGTAACCGTTCATGGAACGGTCGGCAAGGACGGACAGGATGGCCGCCCGGACGTCGCCACGTCGCGCCTTCGAGGGCCCGAACGGTCGCCGCGGGCCGCCGAAGCCCGGGGGCGCCCAGGCATGTCCGCCGAAGGCTCCGGCCGACCACGGCCCCCACGCGTGGTGCCGACCGCCGTGACCGTGCCCGCCGACCATCTCCGTGACCCATTCTCGCTTCATGCGCTACTCCATCCGACTGGTCGCGATATTCAGACGATATATCGCGACCAGTCGGCTGACAAGAGCCTGGTCAGGCCCGCCCGGTGACCGGGCCGGGGCTGTCGGAGAGGAGGAGGGCGGAGGTCACCAGCGGGATGTGGCTCAGCGCCTGGGGGAAGTTGCCGACCATGCGGCCCAGCCGGGGGTCGTACTCCTCGGCCAGCAGGCCGAGGTCGTTGCGCAGGGACAGCAGGTACTCGAACAACTCCCGGGCACGGTCGTCGCGGCCGACCAGATGGAGAGCCTCGACCAGCCAGAAGCTGCACGCGAGGAATGCGCCCTCATCGCCCGGCAGCCCGTCCACGCTGGTCTCCGTGCGGTAGCGCAGGACCAGTCCGGAGTCGGTGGACAGGTCGGCCTCGACGGCCTCGACGGTGCCGATCACCCGCGGATCGTCGGGTGGGAGGAAGCCGACGATGGGGATCTGCAACAGCGACGCGTCCACGGCCGGCAGGCCGTAGGTCTGCGTGAACGTATTGCGTTCGGCGTCGTAGCCCTTGGCGCACACCTCGGCGTGGATGGTGTCGCGCAGCGCCCGCCAGTGGTCCAGCTCCGGGGCGGTCGATCCGGTCTCCTCGATCCCGTGGACGAGTCGGTCGACGGCCACCCAGGCCATGACCTTCGAGTGGACGAAGTGACGACGCCGGCCGCGGATCTCCCAGATACCCTCGTCGGGCTCCACCCAGCACCGTTCCAGGTGCCGGACGATGTGGGCCTGCATGGCCCACGCGTGCGGTTCGAGCTCGAGCCCGTGCTTCCGGCCTCGGCCGAGGGTATCCATGATCTCGCCATAGACGTCGATCTGGAGCTGGTCGGCGGCGGCGTTGCCGACTCTGACCGGGTGCGAGCCGAGGTAGCCGGGCAGCCAGTCCAGTTCGTACTCGATCAGCCGGCGCTCGCCGCCGATCCCGTACATGACCTGCAGGTCGTTCGGGTTGCCCCCGATGGCTCTGAGCAGCCAGTCGCGCCACGCCTTCGCCTCGTCCACGTAACCGCTGCGGATCAGTGCGTCCAGGGTGAACGCGGAGTCGCGCAGCCAGCAGTAGCGGTAGTCCCAGTTCCGGACGCCGCCGATGTCCTCGGGCAGAGAGGTCGTAGGGGCGGCGACGATGCCGCCGGTGGGCTCGTACGTGAGCGTCTTGAGCGTGAGCAGCGACCGCAGGACGGCCTCGCGGTACGGCCCGTCATAGGTGGAGCGCCCGGCCCAGTCGGTCCAGAACCGCTCGGTCGCGGTCAGGGCCTGCCAGGCGTCTGCCGGCTGGGGGACGGGCAGGTGCGAGGGGTACCAGCGCAGGACGAAGGCCACCCGGTCACCGGCCGACACGGTCGCGTCGGCGTACGTGGTGAGGTCGCGTCCATGGGTGGGCACGTCGGCGTTGAGCGCGACCGCGTCGGGCCCGCAGACGCCGACCACCTGACCGTCGACGCGGTGTACCCACGGAACTGATCGGCCGTAGTCGAAGCGCAGCCGCAGTGCGCTGTGGACGTGGACGCGCCCGGACAGGCCCTCGACGATGCGGATCAGGTCGTGCGTTCCGTCGCTGGGCGGCATGAAGTCGGTTACGCGGACGGTCCCGTCCGGAGTGTCCCATTCCTGTTCGAGGATCATGGTGTCGCCCCGGTAGCGGCGGCGGTCGGCGTCGCCGGCCCCGGGCGGCGCGATCCGCCAGTAGCCGTGCCGTTCGTCGCCGAGCAGCGCGGCGAAGCAGGCGGCGGAGTCGAAACGGGGCAGGCAGAGCCAGTCGACCGTGCCGTCGCGGCACACCAGCGCCGCGGTCTGCAGGTCTCCGATGAGACCGTGGTCCTCGATCAGTCCGGCCATCCGTGCCGCCTATCTCGTGACCCGCGTCGTCGTCCCGGCGTCGTCACCCATTGCCACCCGCGTGGCCTCGTCCTCGCGTCGCGTGCGGGACTCGGCACGCATCAGGATGACGAACCCGCCGACACCGATGCAGGCGAACAGGAACCATTGGATCGCGTACGACAGGTGCGGGCCGGCATCGGGTGTTGGTGCAGGAGGTGGCAACGGCGCCTCCGCCACATCTGGCCGCTCCCGGATGACTTCGACCCACGCACCGTAGACGCGGTAGGGGAGTCCGGCGGCTAGCGCGTCGACGTCGACGTAGCGGATCGCGCCGCTGTCAGGGTCACCCCCGGTACCACGCCCCTCCTCGCTCGCGCGGACCCTGCCGACGACGTCGACCTCGCCCGTCGGAGGATCTGGCACGGGCGGGACGGCGGACGCGGAGCCGTCCTGCGCGACGAAGCCACGATCGACCAGCAGGGCAGTGCCGTCGGCTGTGACCAGAGGTATCAGCGCATGCACGCCGGGCCGGCCGTCCAGCGGGCGAAGTCGGACCACGAGCTGGCGGTCGAGGTCATACGTCCCTGTCGCCACGACCGGCGTCCACAGCTGGTCCGGGGACAGCGGGCGACCGGGCTCGAGCACGTCGTCGACGGGAACCGGATCGCGGTCGGCGTTGGCCTCGATGACGGCGTTGCGGGCAGCGCGCTCCTCGTTGCGGTCGAGCTGCCACATGCCCAGCCGGACACAGGCGGCAACCAGCACCAGTCCGGCCAGGATGCGCAGCGCCCAGCGGCGCGAGGCCAGCACCCGGAACACCCCCTGACGGTAGACCGGAACGGCGGCGATGCGCCGGGCGGGGCATAGGCTGCAGTTGGACGGAACCGGCAGCCGGAGGAGGGCGCGATGCTCGTCGACCGATACGGCCGCATCGCGACCGACCTGCGAGTCTCGCTCACCGACCGGTGCAATTTGCGCTGCGCCTACTGCATGCCCGCCGAGGGGTTGGACTGGCTGCCCACGCCAGAGGTGCTGACCGACGCCGAGGTCGTCCGCCTGGTCCGAGTCGCGGTCGAGCGGCTTGGCGTCGTCCAGGTGCGGTTCACCGGCGGCGAGCCGCTGCTTCGCCGCGGGCTGGTCGACATCGTGGCTGCCTGTGCCGAATTGGCGCCCCGGCCCGAGCTCTCGCTCACCACCAACGGGATCGGGCTGGCCCGCCTTGCGCAGCGGCTGGCCGAGGCGGGCCTCGACCGTGTCAACGGCTCGCTCGACACTCTCGACCCGCAGCGGTTCGAGGCGATAGCCCGCCGGCGCCGGCTGACCGACGTGATCGACGGCCTGGCGGCGGTCCAGGCCGCCGGGCTGAGGCCGGTCAAGATCAACGCGGTGCTCATGCGCGGGATCAACGACGACGAGGCTCCACGGCTGCTGCACTGGGCCCTCGACTGCGGTTACCAGATGCGATTCATCGAGCAGATGCCTCTCGACGCCCAGCACGCCTGGAACCGCGACCAGATGGTCACGGCTGAAGAGATCCTCACGTCGCTGCGTGCCGAGTTCGACCTCACCCCGGTCGGTGCCGACGAGCGCGGCAGTGCCCCGGCCGAGACCTGGCTGGTCGACGGCGGGCCGGCCAGGGTCGGCGTGATCGGCTCGGTGACCCGGCCGTTCTGCGGGGCCTGCGACCGCACCAGGCTCACCGCCGACGGCCAGGTCCGCAACTGCCTCTTCGCTCGCGAAGAGTCCGACCTCCGTACCGCCCTGCGTGGCGGCGCCGGAGACGCCGAGTTGGCACGGCTGTGGCAGGTGGCGATGGCCGGCAAGCTGCCTGGGCACGGCATCGACGACCCGGGCTTCCTGCAGCCCGTGCGCCCGATGTCGGCCATCGGCGGATAGGTCTTACCGGCGACGACGCCGAGCGGCCACGGGGGAAGCCGCCCGGCGTCGCCATCACGACGCGCACCGACGGGGGAATACGGAACGCGCGCGGACGGAGTATTGCACGGAAGCGGTGACCCGTGAAGGTGTCGTCATGCGGTATTGCGCATGTTCGGCGTGTCGGGCGGGGGAAGCGCTTTCGCGGACTGATGGTCGACGGGTACGAGCGCTCCGGAGACCGGTCGGCGGGCCGCGTTCGCCACCACGACGGCGATGTACGGCAGCACCACGGCGCCGATGATGAACACCCATCGCGCCCAGCCCTGCATGGCGATCGCCAGCGGCAGGCAGGCGATGCGAACGCCCATGATCAGCAGGTACCGCCGCTGGCGGGCGTCGATGTCGTCGCTGTGACTCGAGTGTGCCGTCGTGACCGACTGGACCTCGTGGCCACGTCGGTGGTCCGGCGTCCTCACCCCTTCACCGTAGGTCGCCGACATGCATACCGCCAGACGATGCCCCGCCCGACATCGCACGACTGAGAAGTGCGCCGTACGGAATCATGACTCCGACAGTGCCGTTCGACACGTGAGAGGAACGCCATGAACCGCACCTACCGCGTCACCGAGATCGTCGGGACGTCCTCCGAGAACCTCGACGCGGCGATCCGCAACGGCGTGACGCGCGCCGGTCAGACCCTGCGCCACCTCGACTGGTTCGAGGTCACGGAGATCCGTGGTCAGCTGGTCGACGCCGCGGTGCAGCACTGGCAGGTCGGCATGAAGGTCGGGTTCCGGCTCGAGGATTCGTGAGCAGCCGCCTCCTGCCATGCCGTCTCCCGGCCGAGGCCTCGCGCCGCGCGACCACCAGGTCACGTGGCGCAAGGCCTCGCCGAGCTGCTCCGACCCGTACGCGCGGGTTCGCCGGCCCTAGAAGCCCAGCGCGTCCGCGCCACCTACGACGGGAAGGATCAGCCTGCTGGTGTTGAGGTGAACGGTGACCTCACTGCCGAAGGCTGCCGTGTCCCGGGACGGCCTGAGAGAGCTGTCACTGGCGTTGTAGTTGCCGGTGATCACCAGGCCCAGCCGGTGCCCGGCCGGAATGACGTGGTCGGAGGGCAGGGTGTCCCAGCCCACGTTGTACGTCTCGCCCGGCGTGAGCGCCTGGCCCCGCCGGAGGTCGGCGAAGTTCTTCGCGTCCACGTGGCCACGGGCGACCACGCGCTCCGGAGTGATCTCGACGGTCACCTCCATCGGCTCGGCACACCCGGTGCGGTTGGCGAGGTCCTCCGGCTCGCACGACTCCTCGACCAGCTCGAACGGCGTCTTGTCCTCGACTGTGACCGTCGCCGCCTGCCCGTAGTCGACGAGCAGCGCGGACAGCAGTGCACTTGTGCCGTTGCTGGAAACCCCGACCCGGAGCTCGGGCGTGCCCGAGATCCGCAGGTCTTCCTGCAGTGGCGGAGTGACGTACGCCAGCCGGCCGGACCGGGTCTCCTCGGCGTTCCCGATCTTCGTGTTCTCCGACTGCACCTGGTCGACGAAGCTCTGGGTCAGGTCACCGTCGGGCGGGTTGGGCGACAGGGTCCCCGCGACCTCGGCTGTGGCGGGCCCGAACCGCAGGGTGACATCCTGGCTGTCGACGTCGGGCCAGCTGGAGTGGGTCTCCCATGTCCCGTCCGGACGCTGGATGTCGGCCATCGGCTCGTCCATGACGCCGTTCTCGATGCCGTACAGCCAGTGGTCCATCCACCGGTGCATGACCGCCTGCCACTCGGCCTGACGGAAGCTGACCGGGTTGGAGTGGCCGCCCCGGTGGATCCAGATCTTGCGTGGCATGTTGCGCTTCTCGATCTCGTACCAGAGGTCGGCGAAATGCATGGTCTTGACGTTGAAGTCGGTCAGCCCGTGGACCATGAACACCGAGGTGTCCACAGTATTGATCTTGTTCGCGTTCGGGAGGTAGCTGCGCTCCTGCCAGAACGGGATGAAGTCGTACGCGGGGACGTTGGCCTGCTCGGTGTCACCCATCGCGGTGATCCGTGGCTCGCACGCCGCCACCGAGGCCGACCCAGGAAGGGTGCGGCCGACCGATACATAGTCGGCCAGGAACTCGGTGTACCGGCCGCCGTTCGCGTTCGCCCAGATCGCCCATCCGATGCCCTGGTCGTTCACGTACTTGTACCAACTCGAGATCGCAGCGATCGGCACGACCGTGCGCAGGCCGCGGACGCCTTCGGTGGCGACCGCGTTGGGCAGGGTGCCGACGTAGGAGACTCCCTGCATTCCCACGTTGCCGGTGCTCCAGTACGCGGCCGCCTCGCTGCCGTCGTAGTGGAAGCCCGGCGCCCGGCCGTTGAGCCAGTCGACGGCGGCCTTGATGCTGATGGTGTCCTCGGGACCACCGGTGGTGGGACACCCGAAGGAGCGGGCCGTCCCCTGCATCTCGACCTGGACGATCGCGTAGCCGCGCGGCACGAAGTACTCGTCCCACCATCCCGGGAAGCCACGGGTCTGGTCCGGCGGCGGGTCGGCCGAACGCCCGAAGTACGGGCTGGCCTCCATGATGGTGGGAACTCGCATTCCCGCCTCGGTCTCGGCCGGACGAATGACGTCCACCTCGATCAGGTCGTTCCGGCCGTCGCCGTCGCTGTCCATCGGCGCCTCGACGTACACGACCTCCTGGATGGCGTCGTCGTAGGAGAAGACCGGTTGGGTCACGCCGTCTTCGATCACGACGCCTTGCGGGTCAGCCTCCGCGTTCGCCGTCGGCACCAGGCCCAGGGTTGCGAGCCCGGCTGTGACCACGACGACGACCGCCGTTCGTAAGGGTCTCATCTCGCGCCTCCTCTGCTCAGACACACGTGAACGACACCGCGTTCAGGACATGTCGATCAGCCGCTCGGCCAGCGCCACCTCCTCGCATCTGATCGGAGGGCGCCGCCCGCTTCCGCGGGAGCAGGTCAGGGCTTGCTGAAAACGCTAACGATGCGAGGTCGGCGTGACACCGGTCAGGTGACGGAACTTCTGACCGCTCGTTACTTCCGATGTCGGAGCTGTGCGGGTCTACGAGCGAGGCACTGTGTGCCGACGGGCCTTGGTGAGGGCGTACCCGATAGCGTCTGCTCGGACCCGGGGAGAGGAGTGTGGGTGAGCCGGTCTGTGCTGGTCACCGGAGGCAACCGGGGCATCGGCCTGGCCATCGCCCGCGCCTTCGCCGACGGCGGCGATGCGGTCACCGTCACCCATCGCGGGGGCGAGCCGCCCGACGGCCTGGCCGGCGTCATCTGCGACGTCACCGATCAGGCCTCGGTCGAGGCCGCCTTCACCGAGGTCGGGCAGCGGCAGGGTCCGGTGGAAGTGCTGGTCGCCAATGCCGGCGTCACTCGGGACACCCTGCTGCTGAGGATGAGCGAGGACGACTTCACCGGAGTCGTCGACACCAACCTCACCGGCACGTTCCGGGTGGTGAAGCAGGCCGCCCGGGGCATGCTGCGGGCCCGTCGCGGCCGAATCGTGCTCATCGGCAGCGTGGTCGGTCTGCTCGGCTCGCCGGGTCAGGTCAACTACGCGGCCAGCAAGGCGGGCCTGGTCGGCTTGGCCCGGTCCGTCGCACGCGAGCTCGGCAGCCGCGGCATCACCGCCAACGTCGTCGCTCCGGGGTTCGTCGAGTCGGACATGACGGCCGAGCTCACGCCCGAACGCCGGGCGGAGATCCTCGCGGGCATCCCGTTGGGCCGGTACGCGCACCCCGACGAGGTCGCAAGGGTGGTGCGGTGGGTCGCAAGCGACGAAGCGGCGTACGTCACCGGAGCGGTCATCCCGGTGGATGGCGGACTAGGGATGGGTCACTGATGGGACTACTCCAGGGCAAGCGCATCCTGGTGACCGGTGTGCTCACCGATGCCTCGATCGCGTTCCATGTCGCGCGCCTGGCCCAGGACGAAGGCGCCACCGTGGTACTGACCGGGTTCGGCCGGCTCAGCCTCGTGGAGCGGATCGCCAGGCGGCTACCACAGCCGGCACCGGTGATCGAGCTCGACGTGCAGGACTCGGACCAGCTGGCCTCGCTGGCCGAGCGCGTCGGCGCACACGTCGATGCGCTGGACGGCGTCGTCCACTCGATCGCGTTCGCGCCGCAGGAGGCGCTGGGCGGCAGCTTCCTGGAGACGAGCTTCGACGCCGTGTCCACCGCCGTCCATGTCTCGGCATACTCGCTGAAGTCGTTGACCATGGCGGCACTGCCGCTGATGCACGACGGTGGCGCGGTGGTCGGGTTGAACTTCGATGCGCAGGTTGCCTGGCCGGGCTACGACTGGATGGGCGTGGCCAAGGCCGGACTCGAGGCCACGGCTCGCTATCTGGCCAAGTACCTGGGCGAGAGGAACATCCGGGTCAACCTGGTGTCCGCCGGTCCGGTGCGCACGATGGCCGCCCGTTCCATCCCCGGGTTCGACCAGTTCGAGGGCGTGTGGGACGGGCGCGCCCCCTTGGGTTGGGACCTGTCCGACCCGGAGCCGGCCGCGCGCGGAGTGGTCGGCCTGCTCTCCGACTGGTTCCCGAAGACCACCGGCGAGATCGTGCACGTCGACGGCGGCGTCCACGCGATGGGCGCATGACGGTGATCCCGGCGCGCCCGGACGGGACGATGCTGTACGGCGGTCTGGCCGTGCGTGACCACTGGTTCGACGTGCCGGTCGACCATGCGCGCCCAGGCGGCGAGACCCTGCGGCTGTATGCCCGGGAGGTGGCGGCGCCGGCCACCGTCGACGACGACCTGCCCTGGCTGCTGTTCCTGCAAGGAGGGCCGGGCGGCAAGTCGCCGCGACCGGTCTCCGCTACGACGTGGATCGAACGTGCCGTGCGTGACCACCGCGTCCTGCTCCTCGACCAGCGTGGAACCGGTCGGTCCAGTCCGGTCACGGGAGCGACCATGCGGACCCGGGGGAGTGCTGCCGAGCAGGCCGACTATCTCGCCCACTTCCGGGCCGACTCGATCGTCCGGGACGCCGAGAACGTCCGGCGCACGCTGCTCGGCGCTGGACAGCGCTGGAGCGTTCTGGGCCAGTCCTTCGGCGGGTTCTGCACGCTCACCTACCTCTCGTTCGCACCGGAGGGTCTCGCGGCCGCGTACTTGACCGGCGGGCTGGCGCCGATCGAGGCGACCGCCGATCAGGTGTACGACGTCACCTACGGACACGCCCGGGCCAGGAATGACGCCTTCCACGCCGCCTTCCCGACCGACAGCGAGCGCCTGCACGAGGTCGCCGACTACCTGCGCGACCATGACGTCGTGCTGCCTGACGGGTCACCGCTGACGGTCCGGCGGCTGCAGACGCTCGGGATGGCGCTGGGCGCCCGCAGCGGCGTGCCCCCTCTGCACTACCTGTTGGAGGAGGCATTCGTGCAGGGGCCGGACGGCCCGGAGCTGTCCGAGACCTTCCTGCACGACGTGCAGGCTCAGGTCGGATTCGCGGGCCGTGCGCTCTATGCCGTGCTCCACGAGGCGTGCTATGCGCAGGGCACGTCCACCCGCTGGGCCGCGCAGCGCCTACGCCCGGCCGAGTTCGACCCGGACGCCACACCGCTGCTGCTGACCGGCGAGATGATCTATCCCTGGATGGTCACCGACGATCCGGCGCTC